>CALMJO010000070.1 GCA_937864375.1 uncultured Spirochaetota bacterium | reverse complement strand
GCGCCAAGGATAGCGAGTATTCAATCAAGTGTCAATATTTTATTGTTGTAATTGGTAATTAATTGTAATAATTGGTAATTTAAAGTAAAAATTAAGCCGTATAAACTGTTTTGTGTTACCGGCAGTAAATTCGGCTGCCAGGCTGTCCGTCCCCGGTTTGCGGAGGCGAGGGCCTTACGCGGCTTTCCCGGCCTGTAATTTATCGCTTGAGGATTGCTGCCCATTATGCTTAATTACAGTACGGCCGTGATTCCGCGAGCCGTCGGACCTTTACATGCTCCTGCTCCCGTGAACAATCCCGGGCCGGTGTTTCAGTACATGCACAATCAAGGAGGCCGTACATGTTCCAGTTCTTCCCCACCGTGGTTATTCTATTAGTGCTGCTCATCCTCTCGTCAATCAAGATCATCAAGGAATACGAGCGCGCCGTCGTCTTCCGGCTCGGCAGGCTCCTGCCCAGCCCCAAGGGCCCCGGGATCATCGTCATCATCCCCGTCATCGACAAATGGGTCAAGGTGAGCCTGCGCCTAGTGGCGATGGACATCCCGCCGCAAGATGTGATCACGCGCGACAACGTGTCGGTGAAGGTGAACGCGGTGGTGTACTTCCGCGTGATCGAGCCCAACAAGGCCATTACCGACGTCGAGGACTACCTCTACGCGACCTCGCAGCTCGCGCAGACGACGCTCCGCAGCATCCTGGGCCAGTCGGAGCTCGACCACCTGCTTTCGGACCGCGAGCGCATCAACACCGAGCTCCAGACGGTGCTCGATCAGCATACCGATCCCTGGGGCATCAAGGTCTCGTCGGTCGAGGTTAAGCACGTGGACCTGCCCCAGGAGATGCAGCGCGCCATGGCCAAGCAGGCCGAAGCGGAGCGCGAGCGCCGCGCGAAGGTCATCAACGCCGAGGGCGAGTTCCAGGCCGCGGCGAAGCTCATCGAGGCTGCGACCCTCATGGAGAGCCACCCGATCGCGCTCCAGCTTCGGTACCTGCAGACCCTGCGCGAGGTGGCGACCGAGAACAACTCGACCACGCTCTTCCCGATTCCCATCGACATCCTCACGCCCTTCATGAAGAAGCAGGGCTGACCGGGCATTACAGCAGAATGCTCCTCCCGGGTACGCCTTTCGTGGGGGAGGAGGGGATTGAGGAGATGGAAGAGATGAGGGCGGAATTTTAGTTGACGGTTTCATGAAACAACGCCGTTATCTCTTTCATCTCCCTCCATCTCGTCATCTCCCTTCGAGGGCGCACGGGGATGTGAGCTAATTCTTGATGTTGCGGATCTGGATAAAAAGTAAATGAAAAGCATGCCGGTTCCAATTTCGCTCGCTGTTCTGCTGGCGTGGGCGATCGTTTTCCCATCCGGGCTTCCGGGTGGAGGCGCAGAGGTGAGCGTTGATGCGCTCAGGGCGCACGTGACCGCGCTCACTCAGGTGGGCCCCCCGAGGAATTGCGCGAACGTCGCCTCCCTGGACAGGGCCGCGGATTACATACTGGCGGAGTTCGGGAAGACGGGGGCGAAGTCGTGGTTCCAGTATTATTCCCACGAAAAGCGCGATTTTAAAAACGTGGTGCTGCAGGTGAATCCCGGCGCGGTCGAGTGGGTCGTGGTTGGTGCGCATTACGACGTCTGCGGCGAGCTCCCCGGCGCGGACGACAACGCGAGCGGCGTCGCGGGGCTCCTGGAGCTCGCGCGGCTCCTGGTTCCATCATGGCCCGCGGGAGGCGCGGGGCTCGAGCTCGTCGCATACACCGCCGAGGAGCCGCCCTATTTCGGGACCGGGTACATGGGAAGCGCGGGGCACGCGCATTACCTTGCAAAGCAGGGAAAGAAAGTGAGGGCGATGATCGCGCTCGAGATGATCGGCTATTTCACTGACGTGCGGCACTCGCAGCGGTACCCGCTCAAGGAGATGAGCCAGGCGTACCCGGACACGGGGAATTTCATCGCGGTTGCGGGAAGGACCCGGGAGCGCGCGCTGCTCGCGAAAGTGAAAGCGGCAATGACCGGTGCGGGCCCGCTCCCGGTGGAAACGATCGCCGCGCCGGCCTCCGTGAAGGGCGTGGATTTCTCGGACCATCGGAACTACTGGGAGGCGGGATACCCTGCGATCATGGTGACCGACACGGCATTTTACCGGAACCCGAATTACCATACGGCGGGGGACACCATAGAAACGCTTGACTTCCCGCGCATGGCTGAAGTAGTGAACGGAGTGCGTGCCGCGATAATGGAGATAATAAATGGCTAACAGGAACTATACCAGGGCCTCGCTGTCGGCGGGTGACAGGCCGGGGATCTCGATTCTGGGAGGGGACACGCCGGCGGTGAACCGCCAGGGGGGGGCGCTCCTTTTCAAGGCGCTGCTTTCACCCGCCGCGAGCCTCCTCCTGCTGTTCGTCGGGCGAAAATTTATGGATGCGGATTTTGCCGCCGCGGCGGGCGGGCTGCTCCTGGGGGGGCCGTTCCTGCTCCTGCCCAGAGACCTCATTTTTGGCGCAAAGCCGGTCCTCTCGCTGTATGCGGATTTATTCCAGGGGAGGCTGCGCCTCTACCGTGGAATTGTGCAGCTGGCATTTTTCGTCCTCGTCGCCTCCCAGGCGGCGGGCGCGTTCCTGCTGTGCGCCGCGGTCCTGACGATCGCGGGAGTCTAGGAACGCCCCGGATCATCGGCGGGGGAACGGTTCAATCCGGTTCGCATCGCATTCAGGATATGTGAAACGAAGAGAATTAACAAGCGATTCCGATTACCGGTGAAGATCCGTCTTGCATGAAAAAACGGTACACTGCCGCCCTGGATTGGAGGCCTTGCGCCTCTTTGGGCCATGGTTTTTGTGCGCCATAAAAAAATGCATAAACAAAGAAATAATTTGACAAAAATGTAAAAAAGCGGGAAAATGCGGAAAAACATATGGAGTGTTGATCCGATGTGTAATACACGTTTCAACGCTTTCGCCCTTCTTCTCCTTTTCAATGCTTGCATCGCCTGCGGTAAAGATTCCGTTTTATCCGGAAGGCTTACATTTGTCTCCGGGACGGTGCTCGTGGACGGACGCGCGGTGCAGGTAAACGACGCCTGGCGGCAGGGGACGGAGCTTTCCACGGGAGACGATTCTATCGCCGTCGTACAATTTGAGGACCGGGCCCTGTTGACGATAACGGCGAACAGCGCCATGCGGCTGGAAGCCTTCGTACTGGACGCTTCGGGTTCGCGCATCGAGTTGTTCCAGCAGGCGGGATGCTCGCTGAACAAGGTTTCGAAGGGCGAAACAGGCTACCGCGTAAGGACTGGAACCATGACGGCGGCGGTGAGGGGAACCGTTTTTTC
>CALMJO010000069.1 GCA_937864375.1 uncultured Spirochaetota bacterium | reverse complement strand
CTTTTGGAAGGGGGCCAGGGGGGCGGGCGGTACCATGCACGGCACGTTAAACCACGATTAGACACGAATATGGTTTTCATTCGTGTTAATTGGTGTTCATTCGTGGTTTGCTGGTTGCGCATAATGCAAAGCGTATATATGCAGATGGCGGAGCGTTAATTGATGATATTCTCTTTTTGCAGGTATTCCCGTACCGCGGCGACGAGCTCGCATGCCAGTGAATAATCCTTATGCCCGTCATCGCGGGTGATGATCATCTGGAAATCATAATCGCCTATGTGACGCTGCCTGAACAGCCGGCTGATGTGCCGGGAATATACCTTGGCGAAAAGCTCGGGTCGTACGAAGTGCTCGTTGAATGCGCTAATAACCCCTGCATGTTTCGAATAGGTCAATCCCTTTGTGAGTAGAAGCGCCTGCAGCGCGTAGAACGCGGCGTAGTACGCGCGCGAAGACGCAAAATCGAAATCGCCCGCATCGAGCAGGTTCCGGGACGCTTCCAGCGAGCGCTGCGCCTTCTCCAGTATAAGAATTACCTGTTCTCTCAACCCGCTTTCGGCCATAGCACCATTCCGTCCCTGGCCGCGTTGATGAGCAGCGGATTGAATTTTTCGCTCCGGTAGCGTGCCTCGGTAAGGGGGATGACCGCGACCACGGCATTGTATTCGTACAGCAATTCGCCGGAGATATCATCGATGGCGTCAAGGACATCCGGCGCGAGATCGTCAATAACGGCAATGCAATCAAAGTCGGATTCGGGAGTGCCGTCCTTTCGCGCCATTGAACCGAACAGTATGAGCTTCCTGAGACGATGCCCAAGCCGTGCATTCATTTCGCGGGTAATGATGGATGAAATATCCTGTGACGAAGGCATGATGTACCTCTTTTTTACAATGATTATATTGAGTTGAGCATTCCTGTCAAGTTTATTACACGAGCGATACCGGATGTGTGCAGCTCTTCTGGATATGTATTTAGTGATTTGTACGACGAGAAGAATGATGTTTGATTTCCGTGTCAGCGGCACACTACATACCGCACCTCGCTCAGGATTTGGGGCGCGATATGGGGGCTCAGCATGTCGGGCGTAACAAGGTCCACCCTTGCATGAAGAATTCCTTCAAGCTCATCGACCAGGGACGTCATCGCGTCGAAGTAACCGGCGAAATCCGGTCCGAACGCGCTGTCCTCGAAATCCACGAGCAGGTCGATGTCGCTTTCACGGGTTTCATCTCCACGCGCATGGGAACCGAACAGGCCCAGTTTCCTGACGTGATATTTATCCAGAATATGCCTGTGGCTTATCAGCAGTCGGGAAATTTCAATTTCCATGATTCGCCTCTCATGTGCCTTTGTACATGTACAAGGCGGTGCTTTCAAGCAGTTTTTACTATGGATGGAAGTGCTGCGGCAAGCGAATGATGTAATGTCAACGGATGGCGGGTCTGACATTGCCCTTCCATCGGGCTGAGCTTAACGCCCCCGCACACCTGGAGGGATCCCCTCAGGCAATTTATTGACCTTACCCCATGAAAAAACTATCCTCGAAAATAATTTTGAAATCAATTGCTATTGACACGCGGCCGTGGTAAATTATCGTGGAAACACGATTGCAGCATTATTATTCAGGAGGACACACACATGCCGCAGATAGAACTCAACGGGGCAATGTACGACGTGGACGAGGACGGCTTTTTGCAGGAGCCGGACAAGTGGAACGAGGCGGTCGCGAACGCATTCGCGGCCCTCGAGGGAGTGAGCGCGCTCACCGACGACCACTGGAAGGTTATCAACTACCTTCGCACCTATTTCAAGGAAAACGGGATCGCCCCCATGGTGAGAAAGCTCACCAAGGACACGGGCGTGCAGCTCAAGTACATGTACGAGCTCTTCCCCCAGGGGCCCGCGAACTCCGCGTGCAAATGGGCGGGACTGCCCAAGCCCACCGGCTGCGTATAAGCCGGCGGGGATCCGGTATCCTTCCACATGGCCGGGAATCGGTCGGGCTCTTTTCGCAAAGGGATAGCGATTGCCGGGCTCCGTGGCGGAAGCGGGAAGACGCTCATTTCACTGGGCATGCTTGCCGCCTTCGCGCGAAGGGGCCTGCCGGTCGCGCCCTTCAAGAAGGGGCCCGACTACATCGACCCGGCCTGGCTCTCACACACGGCGGGCCGCGCGTGTTTCAACCTGGACACATACCTGCTTGACGAGCAGACCGTAATCAATTCCTACCTCGCCAATAACAGCGACTGCGCCTTCGCACTCGTGGAGGGAAACCGCGGGCTCTTCGACGGGTTCGACGTCGAGGGCACGTACAGCTTCGCAGGCCTCGTGAAGCTCCTGGGAATTCCACTAATTATCGTGGTGGACTGCGCGAAATCCAGCAGGACGACCGCGGCCCTCGTGCGCGGATGCCCTGTCTCTTATACACATCTGACGCTGCCGACGAATAGAGAGGTGTAG
>CALMJO010000068.1 GCA_937864375.1 uncultured Spirochaetota bacterium | reverse complement strand
GCATGACGCCCTGCATCCTTCCCTGTACGTGACAAGAAGATTGAGACATCCGCATATCGCGTTGCGCTGGAATTTTCCCGGGGCAAGACCAAGACACATGGCTCCGGCGAGGCTCGTCTGTACATACGCGGGCGATTCCATTTTCTCGTTTGCCATTTGAATTATCTCCGCAGTCATGATCTACCTCGCTCTCACCCGGATCCCATCGTCCCTCAGTGCCTACATCATGCTTCTCGAAACCGATATCGCCTGGCACACCGCGGTGCTCATATCGCGCGCATCGACGCCCGGGATTCGAATATCATTCTCGCTGAAATACCGGTTCACGTTCGCGGCCACATCCTGCTCCAGGCATGATGAATTCCTCAGGCACGCCTCGAGATCCAGGATGCTTCGCTCCGGGTACGCGAAAAAATCACCGGTGATGAACGTGCTTTTTATTCTTTTCCTGGTCCTGTCCAGGAGGACGCTCACCCTGATCAGTCCCCCGGGGGCCTTGTAGTCGTTGATCTTCAATTCGCTGCTCTGCGGAACGCGTCTTCCACCCCGAATCCACTCTTCAGAGCTGAATACCCTGGTCTCCTTTCTCAGCATCTCCTCTTCACCGTCCGTCATGTCTCCGGGAACGAACGTTATCCCGAATACCTCGGTGAACCCTTCGAGAAGGGCCTTCTTGATGCTCCGCATTTCCGGCACATATCCTAAGATTTCGCGAAGGGATGTTACGCGCTGCCTGAACGACTGGACCTGCTTGTCATCGAGCTTTTTTATCGGAAGCTTCAGACATCGTACCATCGTATCGACGTTGAAATCGATCAGCAGGCTTCCATGGAAAAGAAAGGAACTGGCGTGCTCCGTTCCGCCCGTGCCGGATATCTTCCTACCATTTACTTCAATATCGTTTTTAGGTCTGAATTTCGCCTCTACGCCGAGCTTCGAAAGTCCGATTACGACGCTGTTGCAGATGCTGGCGTACATTTCATCGAGGTCCCTGGGAATTCCGGATGTATTCTTGTCGGCGAAGAGCGCCCATCCCATAGTCCCCTCGTCCATGTAGATCGCGCCTCCCCCGGAAATGCGCCTGTTGATCTCGATGCCGTGCTCGCGGCAGTACCCATCCTCGACCTCGAGCTCCACCGATTGATGATAGCCCACCAGCGCGCATGGCGTGAATTCGAGAAATAAAAGGGTGTCCGGCACCAATCCCCGGCTCCTTGAATCCAGGAGGACCCTGTCCAGTGCCATGTTCTCCGCCGCGGACAATACCTTAGAATCAATCAGTCTCCAGTTCTTCATCTGGACCTCCAGTTACAGTTCTCTGTCCATCTGCTCTTTGACGAACGACCTGTATTCTTCTCCATCAAGGAAAGTTCCTAGTTCATCGTTCGTTTCCAGTTCTACCTTGATCAACCATCCCTCGTCATACGGAGAACTGTTTACCTTGTTCGGGTTCTCGAGCACTACTGGATTACGCTGGAGTATGCGGCCGCTGACGGGCGAGATCAGGCTCCCCACCCATTTCCCGGATTCGATGGAACCGAACCTGTCCCCCTTAGCCTCCGCCTTCCCTTCCGGATCGAGCTCCAAGTACAGGATGTCGCCAATGACCCACTGGCCGTATTCAGTCAGCCCTATTAAGGCCGAGGCGCCATCGGGTCTGATCCAGAAATTGTTCCTGTCATATTTCACATCCTCACGGATTTTCATCTCAGCGTACTGCATATTCGGTTACCTCGACTGGATTGGTATCAGCGGCTTCCCCGACGCGCTCACGAACGAGTACGGTCGCTGTTTGCATTTTCCCCGTCTCAATTTCCTTTACATGGATTCCCTCGGCTATCTTGACCGAGCGCAGCCCCGAGCGGTGGCCCGGCATGCACAGCCATTCTTCCGACGTCAGTCGGTCCCTTAGCGATAGAGCCGTGTCTTTCAGTTCGGCATCGATCTCCCGCCTGTTCAAATCGCCGAAAAGAGCGGAAAATTCCCGGGCAAGACTTGATTCAAGATATTGACTCTTAACTGTTCCAATCGAATCCGCTATCGTAAGAATATGGTCTCTCAAAGCTTTCTTGAGCATTGCACGGAATGACGGTGTGGGGACTTTGAGTACGCTGCTCATGATCTCGTGATCGAAATCGAGAAGGAGATTCCCAATATAAACGACGCATTGCCCTATGTCCCCGGCCGCGTTGCCGGAGCACTTGCGCGAGCCCGCCTTAATGTCGGCGGGCGGCACGAGCCTGGCTTCTATTCCCAGGGAATTATAGACGCGTAGTGCCGGCATGAGCATCCTTCCGAAAAGATCCGTTCTCCGGGCGGGGACGATCGGGTTTTCCCTGGACAGAACCACCTGGTAGAAAATCTGGTTGCTATCCAGCAGCACGACGCCACCGCCCGTTTCACGCCTGAGGAGCGGCAGTCCGTGTTCATGACAGAAATTTCTATCGATCTCCTGCTCCAGGTCGTCATGGAGCCCCAGGCAGACGTAACGTTCGGCCGGCCGGCATATGATGATCCCCTCCCTGCCAAGGTACGCAAGGGCATGGTAATAGCACTGCGATTCCCACCAGCTGACCGTTCCCGGCATGTAAAGGTCCATCAGTCCCTTCTCCCCGAACCGTCCCGCGCCCAGTGAACTTCCCTATCCATCAAATAACTTCCAGTACGAGCTGCGTGATATTCATTACCCTCACCGGCAGCCCGGCCTTCCTTATTGACGCGCTCAGCACCTGCTCGCATTGCTGGCAGGCCGACACCACGATCGATGCCCCCGATTGCGCGATTTCCTTCGTCCTCATCGCTGCAATTGCATTGGTGAGCTCCGGGTCGACGGTCTGGAGGTTTCCTCCGCCGCCGCAGCAGAGTGAGTCCGCATGGTGATGCTCCATCTCCACGAATTCGACTCCCGGAATGGATTTGATAATGTCCCTGGGGGCCTCGAATATGCCGCCGTTGCGTCCGAGGTCGCAGGGATCGTGGTAGGTTATCTTTTCGTTCAATTCCCCGGGCTTGATTTTTCCCTCCCGGATCAGGCTCAGCACGAATTCGGTGGCGTGAAAAACCTTCAGTTCGTAACCATCCAGAAACTCCGCTGCCGAATGGCTCCACACGTGATGGCAGGAGGGGCACGTGGCAACCATCGTGTGAATGCCGAGCTCTTTAATCCGTTCGACATTGTGTTTCATGAACTGCCGGGCATCGTCGGCGGAACCGGTGCCGATGAGCGGGAATCCGCAGCACCATTCCTCCCCGCCAAGTGTGGTGAAATCGACTCCCGCTTTTACAAGTATTTCGGAAAATGCAATGGCTACCTCGGAGGCCTGGGGCATGAACGATGAAACACATCCTACGAAATAGCACACATCGGCGCCCTTCCTCGACTCGAGCGCTTCCGGGTCATCGAGGTCCTGCGCCCAGTCAAGCCGCTCCCTGTTGTCGAAAGTGGTGATGTTCCGGTTGCTCACCAGGTTGCGATGCAGCGCGGTATAACCCCTGGGCGATTTTCCCATCCGGTTGATGCGTCCCCGCAGGTCGAGCCAGAGATTCCTGATTTCAATGTCCGTCGCACACGCGCGGGAGCATGCCCCGCACAGGGTGCACTGGGTGACCCGGTTCACGAAGTCGTCCGTCATTTTTCCATGCTTCTTCAGGGGAAATACCTCGCGCGCAATGCTGATCTTTCCCCTTGGGGTGGCCGATTCCAGGCCTATGCTCTTATAGACTGGGCACACACTGCGGCAATAACCGCACCGCGCGCAGATCAATGATTCCTCTTCCAGGGTGCTGAACGACTGATTATGCGTGGACATTGCCTACCATCTCCTCCCGAAAATCCTGCGGATAAATGCGAATACCTCCATTCCCAGGCTGAACGAAACGGGATTCAGCATCAAAGGCGGACGATACACCTTCCCCGGGTTCATGATCCCCGCGGGGTCCATGCGCTTTTTCATCATCCTGAGCTCCCTGATCCGGGACGGCGCGTAAATCCGCCTGAGATACGGCGTATTCCACAACCCGACTCCGTAGGGGCAGCCCCCGCTGCGGTGCGCGGCATCCTGGATCTTCTTCACGAGGCTGAGGCTGACGACTGTCTCTTATACAC
>CALMJO010000067.1 GCA_937864375.1 uncultured Spirochaetota bacterium | reverse complement strand
GCTCCGCCGGGCGGTGCTCCCGGTGCTCGCCAAGCCCCACCTCGTCGATGAGCGTTATGGCCCGCTTTCGTATCTCCGCCTTCGTCATGCCGTGCTCCTTCATGAGGAGCAGGGGAAACTCCACGTTTTCAAGAAGGGTGAGCACGGGGATGAGGTTGAAGGTCTGGAAGATGAATCCGACTTTATAGAGGCGGATGTTCGTGAGCGCGCGGTCGTCGAGCGTCGTGATGTCATGGCCGCCAATGCGCACCGCGCCCTTCGTGGGGACGTCGATGCAGCCTATGATGTTCAGGAGCGTGGTCTTGCCGCTCCCCGACGGCCCGATCACCGACAGGAAGTCGCCCTGGGCGACCCTGAAGTCCACCCCCTTGAGCGCGTGCACCACCGTTTCGCCCAGCGGATAATCTTTATGGATCCCCGACATCTCGATTATGTTCATGGCGCTCCCCCGCGAAATCGGACTATGCTAATTTCCGGCGCGGGCTAAATCAAGAGAATATTGGGGGGCCGATCTGCTCACGGTGAAATAACGGACATAGTTATGTCTGTACGCTTTAAGAAAAATGTAGCCCGGCACCGGACAGGCCCCGTATGCGCCCGCCGTGCGAATACTGCCTGACCAGCCGACCAATCCATGAGCCCCTGAAAAAATCCCGCCGCCAGGGTGCCTGTGCCGCGATGACCTGCTGCACGGCGGTCATCTCCAACGGGCTCTCGATGGCCGCCCAGCTCATGGATGTTCCTCATCGTGAGTGCGGGGCTCCTTCTGTTGCCGCTGATTCTTTAAGGAAGAGAAATAGCCCCCTGTTCCCCCCAGAGGGGGGCAACGGTGATTCGGTATTTTTTCCTGAAATGAAGACCGGAAACTACGGTTAATGGTTTTTATCATTTTCTTTCTTTGCCCCCTCCGGGGGTGCGGGGGCCGCATCTCCCCTTTTACACGTCTTTACCGCGTGGCGATTCAAACACCACCTGGAGCGAGGGGTGGCGCTCCGCGAGAAATTTCTTGACCGCGGCCTGCTCCGCCGGTTCCGTGATGGGGGAGACCTCGCTCACGGGATTGCCGCTCCCGTCCACCGCGTGCTTCCACGCGACGATGCTGCCCGGCACCGCCAGGTAGTTGAGCTCGCCGGCGCCGCAGCAGGCGCTCCCTATGACGGTGTGCACGTGCAGGCAGAGGAGGTCCGCTCCGTTATACGCAATGCGCTCCTCCCTGTCCAGGATGTAGGACAGGGGAGGGGTGCCGGTCTCGGTGCCCGCGGGCCTGTGAATGTGGAGTGGCATGGGCATATCGAAACGCATGGTGCATGTTCCTGTCAACGCGAATTCGTACATGGTTGCGAAATGCGGCAGGTGCGGCGGCGGAACAGGGTATTTGGAAATATAACGGAACATAAAATTGGATTTGACCCCGTTCAACCGCGCATTGTATTTAACAATGCCGCAGGCGAGGCCGCGTGGCCTCACCTGCTTCCGGGGGGAAAGGCGATGGCGGGATTCGATGCGAAGAGGAACGGAGATGCCGATCGTTCTCCCATGCAAAAAGGCGAGGTGGCCGACCGGACCTTTCCCAATCCATACCTGGACGAGATACACGAGCTCATCGCGTCCGCCTGCGGGAGCGGCGGGGACGTGACCCATGCGCTCATCCGCGCGCGGCCCGCGCTTGTCGAGAAATACTCATTCTCGGTGCCCTGCGCCCGCACGGTGGGCGCGCTCGCCCGGATTGCGCCCATCGTGGAGATAGGCGCGGGGAGCGGGTACTGGGCATGGTGCCTCGCGCAGGCGGGCGCGGACATCGTCGCCTACGACATAGCCCCTCCCGATTCCGGGCTTCCCTGGCCGCACGGGAGCCTTGACGCAGGCAATTACTGGTTCGAGCACGAGTGGCACCAGGTGCTCGAGGGCGGCCCCGAGGCGGCGGCGCGGCATCCGGACAGAGCGCTCTTCCTTTGCTGGCCCCCGCTCGACTCTCCCATGGCGGATGAAGCACTCACCGCTTACAGGGACGCGGGGGGGAAGACGCTCGCATACCTGGGAAGCCCGCGGTCAAGCGCCGACGCGCGTTTCCATGAGCTGAGATCGACCCTGCAATGCGTGGAGCGCGTCGTTCCCTGGCGCTGGCCCGGGATCGAGGACGTGCTGGAAATATACCTGCTGTGAGAATTGCTTTAAAAAGGAAAAGGGGATTAGGGGATAACGGCGACGGCGATGGAAGAGATAAATATTTTTATATTCTATTAGCGGCAAATGTAACAAGGTCATAATGAAGGATTTTTCCAAGTTAATCTCAATTCTTTATCCCCCTATCTCATCCCTCTCCCCATCCCCCTTTCCTGCACGCCTTTCGCCTGGGCAGCGACTTTCAATAAGTTCTTGAAACGGGACGCGGCATATTCTAGGATGCGCCCACGCGGATAGGGGGGATCGATGGTCGGAAAGGGAAAAAGGGGCGTCGACCCGGCGCTCGTACTAAAAAACCAGCGGGACGAGATCACCGGCTGTGAAATATACTCGAGGCTGGCCGCGCGCGTTGCCGACGCGAAGAACGCGAAGCTCCTCTCCGACATCGCGACGAGCGAGAAGGGACATTACACCATCCTCAAAAAATACAGCGGGGTCGAGGTGAAGCCGGCCCGGTTCAAGGTGTTCATGTACCTGCTGTTCGCGCGCGTGCTGGGTCTCACCTTCGCGCTCAAGCTCCAGGAGCGCGCGGAGAAAGGTGCAAGCGATTCCTACGCGGGGCTCGCCGGCTCCGTCCCGGAGATCGCTGCCATACTCGCCGACGAGGACCGTCACGAGCACGAGCTCATCGACCTGATCCGCGAATCGCGCCTTGAGTATATGGGAAGCATCGTGCTGGGACTCAACGACGCGCTCGTGGAGCTCACGGGGGCGCTCGCCGGCTATACCTTCGCCCTTCAGGAGGGTCGCCTCATCGCGACCATCGGGCTCATCACCGGGATCGCGGCCTCGCTCTCTATGGCGTCGAGCGAATTCCTTTCCAAGCGGCAGGAGGGCCCCGTGGGCGAATCGCTCAGGGCGAGCCTCTACACGGGGACCGCATACGTGCTCACGGTGCTTGTTCTCATCGCGCCCTTCATCGCGATGAATAATCCGTACAAGGCATTGGGGCTCACCATAGGCAGTGCGCTTGGCATCATCTTCCTGTTCAATTACTACATCTCGGTCGCGAAGGACCTCCCATTCGCGAAGCGCTTTTTGGAAATGGCAGCCATCAGCCTGGGCGTTTCGGCGCTCTCGTTCGGGATAGGCTGGCTCGTGCGCTCCGCCTGGGGAATAGACGTGTAAGTAAGATAGAAGCTTAACAACGGAAATGGAGATGGGGAGATAACGGCAACGGCAATTGAGGAGATGAGGGTAAGAGCGTGGGCATGTTTCAGAATGCGTGCGTGACCGTGTAACCAAAAAGCCAGCGTGAAGAAATCCTGCTCGGCATCGATGTTTAAAAAAGGGTTCTCACCTCCAAAGGCGAGGTTCGAAATAACCAAGGAGGAAATTCCCAATCCTTATCTCCTTCATCTCTTCCATCTCCCTATCTCCTATTCTTACACGCCGTCGCCGGCAGGCATTATTCAACTTAGCAATATAAATGAGGGTATTATATGAGTAAATCCGCACAACGCGCCACGGAGTTTAAAAGGGAGCTGGGGCTCCTCGACTCCACCATGATCGTGATCGGGTCCATGATAGGCTCCGGCATATTCATCGTGAGCGCGGACATCGCGCGCACGGTGGGCTCGCCGGGCTACCTCCTGGTGACCTGGCTCGCGACGGGCGCGCTCACGGTGATCGCCGCGCTCTCGTACGGGGAGCTGGGCTGCATGATGCCGCAGGCCGGCGGGCAGTACGTGTACCTGCGCGAGGCCTACAGCCCTCTCGTGGGCTTTTTGTACGGGTGGACGCTCTTCCTGGTGATCCAGACCGGCACAATCGCCGCGGTCGCGGTCGCCTTCGCCAAGTTCACGGCCGTGCTCGTCCCCTCCCTGGGCGAGGCATCCATCGTGTTCGCGGCGGGGTCCTTCAAGGTGTCGGCGGCGCAGGTGGTGGCCATAGGATCCGTCGTGCTTCTGACGGCGATCAACCTGCGCGGCATACACGGCGGGAAGATCGTCCAGGACGTATTCACGATCACGAAGATCGCCGCGATCCTGGGACTCATCCTGCTGGGCATCGTCGTAGGACGGAACCACGAGGCGGTCGCGGCCAACCTTGCGCGCTTCTGGGACGCGTCCTGGACGCATGTCGCGGACGGGAAGGTAGTCGCGGTCGAGTCGCTCTCCAGCCTCATGATTCCGGCGGCCATAGGCGTGGCCATGGTGGGCTCGCTTTTCTCCAGCGACGCCTGGTACGACCTCACCTTCGACGCGGGCGAGGTGGTGGACCCCCGGCGCACGATCCCGCGCGCGCTCGCCCTGGGGACCGTCATCGTGTGCGCCATCTACATCCTCGTGAACGTCGCCTACATCCTGCTCCTTCCGCTCGCGGGAGACCCGGGCGCCGCAACCGCGGCGGGGCGCGGCATCCAGTTCGCGGCCAACGACCGGGTGGGCACCGCCGCGGCGTCCATGATCTTCGGGCCCACGGCCGGTGTGATCATGGCCTGTCTCATCATGGTCTCCACTTTTGGCTGCAACAACGGGCTCGTCATCTCCGGCGCGCGCGTCTACTACGCGATGGCGCGTGACGGCCTTTTCTTCAAGAGGGCGGGGGAGCTCAACGGGCGCGCGGTCCCGGGAATCGCGCTCGTCGTGCAGGCGGCCTGGGCCTCGGCACTGTGCCTGTCGGGCACGTACGGGGACCTGCTCGACTACGTGATCTTCGCCGCGCTCGTCTTCTTCGCGCTCACCGTGGCGGGCGTGTTCGTCCTGCGCGCGAAGCGCCCGGACGCCCCCAGGCCCTACCGCGCCCTGGGATACCCGGTGCTTCCCGCGCTCTACGTGCTTGCGGCCCTCGCCATCGCCGCCGACCTCCTGGTCTTCAAGCCGCGCTACACCTGGCCGGGGCTCGTGATCGTGCTCGCGGGAGTGCCGGTGTATTTCCTGTGGCGCAGGATGGGGTCGGCAGGGAAGGGCGCCGGGAGATAGCGACAGCGCGGGTGCAGTGATGTGAAGTTTCCAGTCGGCTCCACGGCATTGAATCCCCTTCGGTTCATCGGTACATTTGAAGTGGAATCGGATCCTGAATGAAAGGGGGGAGGCGATGGAACAAGTGAAGCGGAGCTGCACGCGGATGTACCTCGTGTTCAACCTGAGGGTGTACGACGAGGCCGGCTTCCTGGGATTCCTGGTGGACATTTCCGAGGGCGGGATAAAGCTCCTGTCGGATTACCCGCTCATGCGGGACGAACCGCGCGCCCTAAGCATGAAGCTCCCGCTGCGTTCCGGGGACGAGGGACGGGGGCGGGGTTCAATCGATTTCGTCGCGCGCTGCCAGTGGTCCAGGCTGGACGGCTCCGGGGGCGACGTATTCATGAACGGATTCCGCATCGAGGCGCTGGACCTGGAATCGCGCACGCTCATGGAAACGGTCATGGCCGACTGGCGGCTCGAGATGGCGCGCTGGGAGGGCGGGGGAGCCCACGAGAAAAAGCGGGTCCTCGTCGCGCTCGGCGCCGACGGCGGCAGCGCGGATCTCCTGCGCTACGCGCTCGACATCGCCCGGCGCATGGACGCCGAGGTCTATCCGCTCCACGCCATAGGCGACCCCGTATGGATGTCGGCGTTCGGGGACGCCTGCTTGGTGTGGGAGGATTTTACCGCGCGCGCGGTATGCGAAACGACCATGAAGACGGCGCTCCTGGTGAGGGAGTGCGGCGCGGACCGGGACTCCGTGAATCCCGTCGTGGAAATGGGCGACACGGCGTCGTGCATCACGCGCGCCGCCAACATGCTGAACGCGGACCTGATCGTGGTGGGAAACCACCGTCACGGGGGGGGCCGGCAGGCCGCTGCACAAGAACGTGTGCGATCACGTTATGCGGCATGCGAATCGGCCGGTCCTCGCCCTCCCCGTTAATCCTTGAGCGGGATTCCCCGGCGGAGTCTCAGCGGCGCGCGTGGCTCCTGACCGCTTCCAGGAGGGAGGAGGTCGTGTACGGCTTCTGCAGAAAGCCCGCGGCGCCCGCCGCGATGGCCGCGCGGATGCGCTCGTCCTCTGCGAAGCCTGAGCACAGGACCACCCTGGCCGAGGGATCGATGGCCCTGAGCGCGTCGAAAATCTCGAACCCGGACATGCCGGGGAGCGAGATGTCCAGGATCACCATGTTGATCTCCTGCCGGTGCTTTCTGAAAAGGGAAATCCCGTTCTCGCCGCTCAGCGCCGAATACACCGTGCACCCGTACGCGCCGAGTATGCCCTCGGCGACGCGGAGGATGGCTTGCTCGTCGTCGATGAGCAGGACGCATGCGGGATGCGGAAGTTCGGAGGCGCGGGACTCTGTGGACACGGCGGTGCGCTCGGCCCTGGCGAGCGCGGGAAGGTATATCCAGAACACCGAACCGTGCCCCTTCTCCGAGTATACCCTGATGAATCCTCCGATCTGGTGGATGATGCCGTAGGCCACGCTGAGCCCAAGGCCGGTTCCCTCCTCCCTGGACTTCGTGCTGAAAAAGGGCTCGAAGATGCGCGCCTGGGTCTCCTCGTCCATTCCCACGCCCGTGTCGCGGATGCTCACCTTGAAATACGCCCGGTCCCGCTCGGCCTCGGGATGCAGAGCCGCGAAATGAGCGTCGGCGGTCATCATCCCTATTGATACGTGCAGTATGCCCCCCTGTTTTTCGCCGGCGCGCATGATGGTCATCGAGTGCGACGCGTTCACGCACATGTTCAGGAAGACCTGCTCGATGCGCGTTGGATCGGCAAGGACGCGGCAGGGAGCGCCCGGCAGCTCGAAGTCGAGCTCGACGCTCTTGGGAAGGCTGTTGCGGCAGATGTTTTGCACGTGCCTGAGCGACACCATGAGGTCGACGGGCACCGTCAGGATTTCGTCCTTGCGCGAGATGGTGAGAAGCTGCCGCACGAGGTCGGTCGCCCTGCCCGAGGCCTCCATCGCGGTCGCGACGTATTCGAGGATCGCGTCCCTTTGCTCCAGCGTCTCCTTGCCAAGCAGGAGCTCGAGCAGGCTGAGGCTTCCTACGATGCCGCCCAGCATGTTGTTGAAGTCGTGGGCGATCCCGCTCGAGAGCGTGCCGATCGCGTTCATTTTCTGGGCGTGAATGAGCTGGCCCTGGATCTGCACATGCTCCCTCTGTGCCCGTTTGAGGTCCGAAATGTCGATCATGATGCCGCGCAGGCCGGTCACGGCGCCTTCGCGCTGGATGAGCGTTGAATACGACAGCGCCTCGAACGACGACCCGTCCTTTCGCAGGATACGGTATTCCTCCCCGTCGCTCGCGGCGCCCTTGAGAATGGCCCTGGCGTTCTCCCGCAGCCTGGGACGGTCCGAATCAACGACGAGGTCGGGAGCATACACTCCTCGCTCGAGGTCCTCGGGGGTGTAGCCAAAATCGTGCAGGGCGCGCCGGTTGGCATAGGTCACCCTCCCCTGGAGGTCGCATTCGAACACCGCTTGGGGAAGCATCTCCGCGAGGTCCCTGTATTTCTCCTCGCTTTCCCTGAGCGCCCTTTCGGCGATGGTGCGGCCTGTGCTGTCCCGGAAATACCAGACCCTTCCGCGGTATGCGCCGTCGGTCGCGGTGATGGGCGCCGAATAGCGCTCGAATATCCTGCCGTCCTTGAGGTTCACCTGGTCGAAGCTGCACTGGTCGTGACGATGATAGATGGCGTCGACCTTTTCCAGGAAGGCATCAGGGTTCGCGACGCAATCGAGCGCTACCTTGAGTGCGAGCTCGTCGGACCTCTGCGCGAGTACCTCCGCCGGGATTCCCCACATGGAGGCGAACCTGCTGTTGTGAAGCAGGATTCTCCCGTCTTCGCTCACGACGAGGATCCCGTCGATGGAGGTCTCCATCTGGGTGTTGAGTATCAGGTTGCTGAACTTGAGTTCCTCCTCGGCCCGCTTGCGCTCAGTGATGTCGAAGTATGCGCCCACGATGCCGCCCGTGCCGCCTTCCTCGTTCAGGAACACGCTCTTCCGGAAGATGACATCCCGGATCTCGCCGCTGCCGGTCTTAATCCGGTATTCGTAATCCCGGGTGCCTGGGGCCCGGAAAAGTTCCTGGTCGTTCAGGTGGTAGCCCTCGGCCAGGTCGTGCGGCCAGAGATCGAAGACCGTCTTTCCCCGGATGTCCTCCGGAGTGACGCCCATGATCTCGGAAAAAAGGTCGTTGCAACCCAGGTAGCGGCCTTCCGCGTCCTTGTAGAACACCGGGATGGGCATGGCCGCGAGCAGCGCCTCGAGCAGGAGCGCGTGCCGTATCTGCTGGTTGTGCGAGGCGACGAGGTCCTTCTCGACGCGCATGAGCTCGGTCACGTCGGCGAGCGTTTCAACCGCTCCAATGACCTTGCCTGCGGCGTCGCGGACGGGGGCCGCGGTAAAGTGGAGCCAGATACCGCCCTTCATCTCGGGGAAGAAGTCGGTGGCCTCGTAGGCTTGTTCGATGAGCCTGGAGGGGCTGAACTTTCCCTCGTACCAGCGCGGCAGCTGGTCGACCGCCCCGTCCAGCACGAGATCGGCCAGGCAGGGACGCTCGCTCCTGTAAAAGGCGCGCCATTGCTGCCTCGTGCCGACTACCTCCTCCGGAGGAATTCCGCTGTATTCCGCTAGCGCCCTGTTCCAGTGCACGATGCGGTGGTCGCCGTCCAGCACGAACTGCGGGATGGGGGAGCCGTCCACGATCGCGCTCATTCGCCGTTCGCTTTCACGGAGTCTCGCCAGCGCCTCCTCCCGCTGCGCGTCGGCCTTCGTGCGCCCCGTGATGTCGGTGTGGACGCCCACGAGGGCGGTGATGCGCCCGCGGGCGTCCTTGCTCGCGTAGGCGCGCAGGTAGATGACGAGCTCCCTCCGGTCCCGCCCGTACATCCGGACCTCGCCGGACCAGCTCCCGCCGGCCATGATTGTCCTGAATACATCCCTTCCCATGGCGGCGTCCGCGTACACGGATTCAGGCGGGTTTTCGCCCACGCTGCCAAAGAGATCGTCGAATGCCCTGTTCTGGTAATAGTGCCTGCCCTCGGGTGTGGATATGCCGATGGCGTCCGAGGAGTTTTCCACCGATTCCATGAAAATTCGGAGTCGGTCATCCGGTACACGCTTTTTCCTGAAAAGAAATCCGAACATGGATATCCTCGACCTGTACAGCGTGATGGGCGCCGGCCGGCAGAACCGCCGCGACGGCGTATCACCAGTATAGCTCCCCGGCGACGCGACGTGCAAGGAATATTTGCGCTGACTGCGGCGCCGCCGCGTTGTGGAAAATGCTTGAAGAATGTGCGGTGATCGACCAGACTTTGCGCTAATTCATGATTATATAATTTTTTAGAAACCTGCACGCGCGTCCTGTTCATGCTGCGGATTCCGGTCGCATGGGGGCCGTGCGGCTGTCTCTTATACACATCTGACGCTGCCGACGAATAGAGAGGTGTAGA
>CALMJO010000066.1 GCA_937864375.1 uncultured Spirochaetota bacterium | reverse complement strand
GACGTGGAGCTTCTCGCCCCGCCAATCGACGCCTTTCTCGCGGCCGTTCCGGAACTGGAGCGCGCGCTGGGGATGGGCGTCCTTCCCATCACGGCCATGAGCGAAGAGGATCTCGCCGCGGTCACGGGACTCTCCGCCGATCGGGCGCGTCTCGCGAAGCTTCGCCGCGCGTCGCTTCCCTTCCTGCTCCGGGACGCCGGGACCGCCCTTCCTCCGGGCATGTCCGGGGAGCGCGAGCCGGTCAATGGATTTCGCATAACCCGCGGCGGCCGTTTCCACCACCTCGTGGCCTCCACGACCGACAAGGGTACCGCGGCGCGGCGCGTTGCCGGGCGCTACATGCGCATGTGGGGATGGAGCTCACTGGTGAGCGGCGGGATCGGCGACAACGAAAACGACATCCCGCTTTTACGAAACGTGACGCTGCCTGTGCTCGTGCAAAAGCATGACGGCGGCTACGCCGCGTGCGATTTCAAGGTGACCCGGATGGAAGGCATGGGCCCCGCGGGCTTCAGCGAAGCCGTGGCATGGCTGTGTGCCGGGGAATAGCTATTCGGCCGTCTTTACGTTTTCCTTCACGTACTTTTCGAATTCCTCCCGGCTCATCCTTCCCTGGTAAAGTGGCCAGAGCGACTCCAGGAGCTCTTCCATGGAAGAAAATTTCGCGCCGTCGATCTTGTAGGTAGCCATTGCAGTGCACCGTGCGGGTCAGGGATAGAGTCCGTCCATGAGGGACGTCACGGTGAAGTCTACCACGAGGCGGGCACGGTGCGTCAACCGAAAAATACCGGATTCCCCACTACTCGATCCCGTGCTTCTTGAGCTTCTCGTAGAAAACGCTCCGGCTTATCCCGAGCATGCGGGCAGCCCGGGCGCGGTTGTTGCCCGCGAGCTCAATGACCCTCTGGATGTGGCTTTTCTCGAAGGAAGAGACTGCCGCGGCAAGGTCCATGTCGGGAGCGCCGGGAGAGGAGGAGCCGTTCCCGTTTGCCGCCTCGGCCCTCTCGGGGAGGATGCGGGAGATGGTGGCGGCGGAGATGCGGTCCTGGGCCTCCACCACGATGGCGTGCTCAATGAGGTGCTCCAGCTCGCGCACGTTTCCGTTCCACGCGCGCTTCTTCAACAATTCGATCGCTTCGCCGTCGATGAAGCCGGTCTGCTTTCCAAGGTCGCGCGCGTACTTCCTGATGAAATGCTCCACGAGGCAGGGCAGGTCCTCCAGGCGCTCACGCAGGGCGGGAACGGTCAGCTCGATCCCCGAGAGCCGGTAGAAGAGGTCCTCCCTGAACTTTCCGGTCTCGATCTCGCGGCGGAGGTTCGCGTTCGTGGCGCTGATCACGCGCACGTTCACCTTCATCACCTTGCTGGAGCCCACGGGCTTCACCTCGCGCTCCTGTAAAAAGCGCAGGAGCTTGCTCTGCGTCTGCCAGTTGAGGTTGCCGATCTCGTCCAGGAAGATCGTACCGCCGTCCGCCTCCTCCAGGAGCCCCCTCCTCGCCCGGTCGGCGCCCGTGAAGGCCCCCTTCACGCTGTCTCTTATACACATCTGACGCTGCCGACGAATAGAGAGGTGTAG
>CALMJO010000065.1 GCA_937864375.1 uncultured Spirochaetota bacterium | reverse complement strand
GGTGATCACCTTGTCGCTGAATGTCGATTTTACAATCGAGGAGATGCGTTTGACGAACCTGTTGCCTCCGTCGACGTCGACGCCAGCGTCCTTATATGTTATTCCCATCGGTCCTCGTTCCTTTCGGTGATTGGCTGGCCGGTGCGCCGATTTACGCTCCGGCCCTGCATATGCTGAATTTAAAAAACTATTGCCTAATTTAAACAAGTATTTTTCACTATTACCGCCTGAATAATTCACGACCTGATCTGCCTGCATACCGGCATACGAGAGGATGAGCCAACCATGCCATTGTCCGACAAAGAAGTACAGACCCTGATTGGCAAGCTCAGGGAAAAGTACGCCGGTTATGCAAAAAAGTACAGTAAATCATGGTTCAACCTCGACGCTTTTGAAGACCGCCTGCTCGTGGCGCTCCGGAACAAGATGAACCTTGAAGGCTTCATCCTCGCCGAAATCGCAAACTTTGAAAAGACCCGTGAAAAATATGAGAAAAAGAAGAACGCAAAAAGTTTCACCCAGCTTGTAGACCGCATCATGGAAGAAAACATGGCGAGGGTGAAAAAGTATCTTCCCGTGTATTTCCACCCCCAGGCCGAGCTGGAAATGGTCCACTTTTACGGGGCGGTGTCCGACCTGGCGTTGTATCACCTGCCGGTGCTCTGGCTGATTTCGAACGAGGTGGTCAAGAACAGGGTTATCAGAATCGAGGAGGAGTTTGGTTTCCTGGCTCTGCCCAACGGTACCAGGCATGCGAAGCGCATTCTGGACCATATCATGATACTCAGCCGGCCGTCGTCACCCGGGCTCGCGATGGAAATAGAGAAGGACCGGACTGCCTACCTCAGGGAATGCGCGTTCTGCCTCCACGATGCGCATGACCTGTGCGAGGAGCTTCTTGAAATGCGGGCGCAGGAGTGGGAGATGCCCCTGCGCTTTGACAGGCTCTATATTGAAAAGGAAAGGCGGAAAAAGGTCGTCGATCTTTACCAGGGCCTCACGGGGTATGGGGCGATCCTGGCATTGATGGAGCATATCGGGGAGATTATTGAAGACTTCAGGCTCTCGGCGTTCAGGCGTAAGGAGAGCCAAGCTTTTTAATGCAGATCATGGTAATGTCATCAGACTGGTTGGTGAATTCAGCGAATTCATACACGTTCCCGATTATTTCCTGGATGATTTCCCGGGGTTGAAGCGTCGCACTGTCGGAAAAGTACTTTACCAGCCTCCTCTCTCCGAACAGCTCCCCTGTAATGGGCGAGATCGTTTCGGTAATCCCGTCCGTGTATAAAAGAATGCAGTCACCCTGGGAAGGATGAAGCACGACCTGTTTGAATGATGCAGATTCGAAGAACCCGATGAGAGGCCCCGTGCTTTCGTAAAGAGCGTGGGATTCATCATGTTCCTGATATACTACCACCGGGGGATGGCCGGCTGAGGCGAACACGATATCGCCCGAGAGCAGGTCAAACCGGCATACTATGGCGGTTCCAAAATAGTTGATCTCTGCGATGTCCATGAACAGGAGCTTATTTACCTCCGCAAGTGTATCGGCGGGGAAAAGCTCGGGGCGGGAAACGCTGCGGAACAGGGAACGAATTTCATTCCCCACGTAGGATGAAGCCATGCCGTGCCCGGATACATCGCACAGGACTATCTGGTAGGTGGATTCATCAAGGAAAAAACCGTCGAAAAAATCACCGCTGATGTCCTCGGCGGGAAGAAAGGTGTACGCGATGTCGTAGCCGCCCACGCGGGTGAAATCCGGCAGCGCGGCGGCCTGGATCTTCCGGACCTTGGCGATCTCGGCCTTGTAGCGGTCATACTGGCTGTCGAGCTCCCTCTGGATGGTTATGCGCCGGAACATCATGCCCGCGAAATCGGCGCAGAGGGAAACAAGGTTTTTTTCGTCGGAATCAAATTCCCATAACCTCTGGAGCAGAATATACCCGGAGATTTCGTCGCTGAAGGAGATTGGCGCGATAAGGCAATGAATATCCTTTGAGCCTCCAGGCCGCTGAATGCGGAAGGCGGAAATGGCCGTGCTCTTTTCCTCGAAGGTCCTGTAC
>CALMJO010000064.1 GCA_937864375.1 uncultured Spirochaetota bacterium | reverse complement strand
CGCCACCGGATCGGTGGACGCGAGGATCCCGATGTTGGGGACGACGGGCGCGTCATTCCAGTAATAGCAGTCGCACTGTGGCGATACGTTCATGATGAAATTATAGAACATCCATTTGCCCGGCTTCGTGTCGAGCATGGCCTTCACATATTCGCCGGTCCTCTCATGGAGCGGTTTGAAGTCGGTTTTCCAGAGGACGGGGATGGCCTCGTAGGGACAGATCACCGTGCATTCCCCACAGCTTATGCACAGATCCTGGTTTATTTCGGCCTTCTTCCTGCCGTTGAGCTCTATGGCGTCGGCGGGGCATCGCCTGATGCATGCCCCGCATGCGGTACAGAGGGATTCCTTCACCTTTGGCTTCATGTCGGAATGGAGCATCTGCTTCCCCGCCGGAGGCGCGCAGCCCATTGCCAGGTTCTTGATTGCCCCCCCGAATCCGTAGAGCTCATGGCCCTTCACGTGCGAGACCACCACGACCGCGTCGGCGTCATGAATGGCGGAGGCGATCTTGATGTCCCTGTAGTATTTTCCGTTAACCGGAACGCTCATGAAATCTTTTCCCGTGAGGCCGTCCGCTATAATGACCGGGGCCCCCACGGTTTCCATGACGAACCCGTTCTGGACCGCGTTGCGGATATGGTCGACCGCGTTGCTGCGGCTCCCGCGGTAAAGGGTATTGCTGTCCGTGATGAAGGGCCGTCCCCCCGCCCCCGCCGCCAGGTCCACGATCGTCTTGATCACGGGGGCCGGCACGAAGGCGAGGTTGCCGTACTCCCCAAAATGCGTTTTTATCGCGACGAAATCCTTATCCTTGATGGACGCGCCAAAGCCCGCCTTAAGGAAAAGCTTTTTTACCTTGGAAAACACGTTGTCCTTGCTGTTGCATCGAAAATCGGCGAAATATACGATACTCATTGCATTCACATCCGAATGGTTCAGGTAGATAATCCCGAGAGGCCCTGCGCGTGCCGGAACGGGAATGTCAATATCATGCAAATAGACCGGTGTAAAATCAATACTTTTTAATCGTTCGCCGGCAATTTTACGGGAAAACGCTGTCAATCAAAACATGGACTATCCAAAAAAAATGCTTTATAAATTACGGCGCATGTGCTTACATGTGGCCAATATACCAGATAGAGAGCATTAACGTGCCCGAACTCAGGAGCGGAAACTTGGAAGGCGCCATCGACACCCAGATAGTCTTAAATCCCGTTGATTTCAAGGAAGCGATCAAGAACGGCGAGGACTGCTACATGCAGTTCTCCCGGATGACGCTCGAGGTTGAAGAAAAGCTCATTAAGATGCTTCACCGTTTCCTGGAAATCCATGACATTCTCTACCTCAAGGACGTGCTCCTGACCGTACTCAAGGAAGTCATCAACAACTCCATCAAGGCCAATGCCAAGCGTCTTTATTTCAAGCAGAAGGGACTTGATATAAAGAACAAGGACGAGTACCGCACGGGAATGGAAGAGTTCAAGGATACCGTGTTCGGTACCGAGGGGACCATCCTGGGGGATCTCCACGACGCCAAGCTCATCGTGCGCGTGTTCTTCAAGGCGCTTCCCGACGTGCTCCGCCTGAGCGTCATCAACAACATACCCATCCTGGACGAGGAGCTCAAGAAGGTGGAATCGCGCCTCAAAAAGGCGTATTCATATTCCGACATCGCCGAGGCCTTTGACGACGTGCTTGACGATTCCGAAGGCGCCGGCCTTGGTCTCATCATGGCGCTCATGCTCTTCAAGAACGTCGGGTTCCCCCAGGATTCGTTCACCATCGGGACCGACGGAAAACTCACCATCACGAAGATCATCATTCCCAAGAAGGCGAACGATACCGAATTCTACAGCACCATAGCGGACGAAATCATGGAGGAGGTCGACAACATCCCCTCCTTCCCGGAAAACATCGTCGAGATACAGCGCCTGTGCGCCAATCCCGAAGCCTCGGTGCGCGACATTTCCGACAGCATCAAGCGCGACCCGGGACTCATCACGGCGCTGCTCAAGCTCGCCAATTCGGCCGGCTATATCACCGCCAAGCGGATCGAGACCGTCGAGGAAGCGGTCATGATCATAGGGACCAAGGGCATTAACATGCTGCTCGTCGCGACCGGGGTCCAGAAGATCCTTGACGCGCGCTACAAGAAGTTCGAAACAATCTGGAAAAATTCCTCCAAGACCGCGTTCTACTCCCAGCGCATCGCGATGCAGCTGCGCCGCACCAAGCTCGCGGAATTCGCGTACCTGGCCGCCCTGCTCTCGGATATTGGAAAGATCGTCCTCCTTTCGATCCATCCCGACAAGATCGCGCGCCTGTCGGAGATCGCCGGGACCAAGAGCATGGGCGACTCGAACCTCCTCGAGGAAATTTCACTGGGGATCAGCCACAGCACGCTGGGAAGCCTCATCTGCAAGAAATGGAAATTCAACGAGGCGCTCATCAAGGCCATCGAGTTCCACCATCGTCCCCACATGGCCCCTGAAAAGTACAGGGACATCGTCTATACCGTGTACCTCGCCTACACCTTCACCGAGATAGAGACTCGCAACATGCGATTCGAAATAGTGGACGAGGACGCGCTGGAATATTTTAATTTGACAAATAAAAAGGACTTTGAGCTACTACACAAGATCCTCAAGGAAGCGTACGAGTCCTACGTCAGCATGAAAAACCCGTAGTTTCGCGTACCTCCCTCGAACGGCCGGCGCCTCGCCGGCGCACATCTCAGGCAGGATAGCGACCATGTATTTCCAGGACCTCATTGCGACACTCAACGACTATTGGGCGAAAAAAGGCTGCATCATCATCCAGGGATACGATCTCGAGGTGGGCGCCGGCACCTTCAATCCCGCAACCTTCCTGAAGGCGCTCGGCCCTGAGCCGTGGAACGTGGCCTACGTAGAACCGTCGCGCCGTCCCACCGACGGCAGGTACGGCGACAATCCCAACCGTCTCCAGCACTACTACCAGTACCAGGTGATACTCAAGCCCTCACCCCTGGACGTGCAGGACCTCTACCTGGATTCCCTGCGCGCGCTCGGTATAAAGCTCGAGGAACACGACGTGCGCTTCGTGGAGGACGACTGGGAATCCCCCACACTGGGCGCGTCGGGACTCGGATGGGAGGTCTGGCTCGACGGGATGGAAATCACCCAGTTCACCTACTTCCAGCAGTGCGGGAGCTTCGAGCTTTCGCCCATACCGGTTGAGCTCACCTACGGCCTCGAGCGGATATGCATGTACATACAGGGAGTCAACAGCGTGTTCGACGTCAAGTGGAACAAGGACATCACCTACAGGGACGTCCATCACCGCAGCGAGCTCGAGTTTTCGCATTACAATTTCAACATCGCTGACGTGGGCGCTCTCTTCAGGCACTTCGACGAATACGAACGCGAATGCATTTCCATTCTCGACTACGCCGAATTCAAGGCGGTGCTTCCCGCGTACGATTACGTGCTTAAATGCTCCCATGCCTTCAACATGCTCGACGCGCGCGGCGCGATCTCGGTCACGGAGCGCGTGGGGTACATCACCCGCGTGAGGAACCTCGCCCGCCGCTGCGCCGAGCGCTACCTGGAGATCAGGGAAGAAATGGGCTTCCCGCTTCTCAAAGCCGGATCGAGGGCCGGGGGATAATGCACAGGGGCTACCACAACCTTGACGCGTTTCTTTCTTCCCGCGATAAGATAATCATCTCCACGCACGAAAGCCCGGACGGAGACGGCCTGGGCGCCGAAATCGCGTTCAACGAGCTTCTTCACAAGCTTGGAAAGGACTCGGTCATACTCAACTCCGATCCCGTTCCGGGAAAGTACACCTTCATGGACGTTGACCGGGAGATCAGGGTATTTGATCCCGCGCACCCGTTCCCGGAGGAGTCCGGCAGGTACGCGCTGATCGTGCTCGACACGAACGATATTCCCAACATCGGTCCATCCTTCCGGCACCTGCACAACGTGATCACCGACATGTTCATCATCGACCACCACGAGGGCGGCAAGGACAAGCTCGAATCGAACTTCATCAAGGTCGAGGCGTCCTCGGCAAGCGAGATCATCTACAGCATCTTCCAGTATTACGGCCTGGTTCCCAGCTTCAAGGCGGCCCAGGCGCTCTACACGGGCATCCTGTTCGACACGGGAAGCTTCAGATATCCCAAGACGTCACCCGAGACTTTTCGTATCATATCGCACCTTACCGAGCTCGGCGCCCATCCCTATACCATCTACGAGCGGATCTATGAAAACAACGAGCTTTCGAGCTTCATGCTCAGGGCCGGGATCCTCGCCAGCGCCGAGGTGCATTACGGCGGGAAAATGATCATCATGAGGCTCACCCCGGAAATGATCCGGTCCACGGGCGCAAGCTTCCCCGAGGGAGAACTCTCGATAAACCTGCCCCTCACGGTCCAGGGCGTGGTCGCGAGCGTCCTCGTGAAGCAGGACATCGAGGGACCGGTCAAGGTGAGCATGCGCACCAAGGGCAATCTCGACGTTGCGGAGATAGCGCTGGTAAACGGGGGCGGCGGGCACAAGAACGCGGCCGGCTACAAATCCTCACTCTCCTTCGACGAAACGTGGAAAAAGGTCATCCAGGAGATAGGGGCGTTTTTCGAGCAGGATGAGAAAAACGCTCCCGGTTCATGAGAGCAGGTCCAGCAGGCTCCTTATATCCTCCGGTTTTATGCGTGAGAGCTTTTCGGTTATAGCCAGGCGGGAGTCCTTTCTGTCAAAGTGCAGCCTCGCCTCCAAGGCGCTCCCATCGAGGTACGGTGGCAGCACGAGTGTAATCTCTTTTCTACGGTACTCTTCCAGAAGCGGTTCCACATTGCGCATAACGCCATGGTACCCGGGGTAACGCAGGGCGAAAAGCGCTTCATGGAGCCTGGATTCTTCCTGATGGCTTTCCCTTCCGGGCACGGGACTAAGTCCAAGGGACTCACCCGGGAAGCCGTCCCTCCGGCATATATCGAGAATCATCTCGACGACGTCACGGAAGATATTCAACCTCAGGTAATACGCATCCACCCAGTTCGATAAAAATGCCCGGGCACCGGCAGGCAGCATCATCAGGGCCTTTATTGACTTGAACGGGATGTCACGCTGGTCGAGAAACCGCCGCAGCGGCACGGGCAGGTCCAGGACGCCGGCGACGAGACCGTCATCCGCGATGAAGTCCCGGGGAATCCCCAATCCCGCTGCCGCGACATCGTTTACCACGGTATCATCGGCGCCCGCCATTCGCAGGATATGAAGGCCGCGAAGCTTCCCCACCGGCCCCAGTGCGTTTGCATAAGCCTTTTCGAGCACGTGCCGCCGGAGGGCGTCCGGGGAAACGGTTTCCGCCAGCCGGCACCCGGCCTTCGCCTCGCCCAGGCCGCGAAGCGCCTCGAGGCGATTGTGCCCCGTAACGATCACGTGCTTGATCCCGGCGGGAAGAAGGATCGGCGGGACGAGGATGCCGAACGCGGCGATGGAACGCGCGAGCGCGTCGTCGCGCCTTGGCCTGCTTATTCTGAAGCGTTCATCCGTGAGATCGATGTCGTCCAGCAAGATGTTCGAGATGCCAGGGTCGTCTAGGTGAACCATGATCAGAGAAGTCCCTTCAGGTACATCCCCACCTCTTCCGGGAATATGACCTGGACCTTGGAGAGTTTCTCAAGGTTGATCTTGGCGGGCTCGGTGAGGTCCGATGTGGTGACCAGGAGGCCCTTCTTCGCCTTCAAATCGTTGATGGCCTGCGCGAAGTTCCTGAGCGGTATCTCGCCTACCATGGTCTTGGTCCACCGTCGCACCCACACGAGCGTTTTTTCCTTGGAGTCAGCCGCGTAGGCCATGAAATCGACGCCGTCCGCCTCCCGGTAGGTCTGCAGGATCTGGTCGACCTTATAGCCCATCTTGCCGATCATCCTGTTGGCGATGATGCGGAAGCTTTCGGTGTCGAGCCGGCAGAATTTTGCCACGAGCTCGGAGTTGTCGCCTCCGTCTTCAAGTATGAATCCGTCCCCTTCCTTGGGACGTGCGATACGGGCGGTGACCATTATATTCTTTAAATCCAGCTTCCTCTCGCTCTTCAGGCCGCAAATGTCCCAGAGAAAGTTTGGCGGGAACGGATTCTGAATCCAGTCCTCGATGTTGTCCATAATGGAAATCTCGAAATCGTCCCTGAGGCTCTTGAGGTCTATGTCTATCTCCCTTCGCAGCTGCGTCACGAGACGGTTTATGTCGTTATATGTCTTGTCGATCCTGTAAAGCTCGTTCCAGTACTCGAGCGCCTGGGTGGAATGCTCCATTTTAAGCGATGCGTACCCGATGTCGAAGAGCGCCTGCATGTGCTCGTTCGGCATGTCGTTGTCACGGCAGAAATCCACCACCTCCTGGAAGACGCGCAGCGCATCCTCGTTCTTCTTCGCCTGGAGCAGGAGGAAACCGTGGAGCCGCATGGCCACGTATTTCACCGCCGGGTCGGTCGCGCGCTCCCTGAGCGCCGTGATATACGGAATCGCCTGCTTGTAGTCCCGTTTGCGCTGGTTGGTGAACGCAAGGGCGAGATTGGCCGCGTCCGAATAGGGGTTCATCGATACCGCGGTTTTAAAATACGTGATCGCATCGGTGACCTTCTGGTTCTGGTAGCAGCATATTCCGGCGCCAAAGAAAACCTCGAAGTCGTTTCGGTTGATCTTGACAAGCTTTTCGAAATGCTTCTGGGCGAAGTCGAATTCCTCCTGCCCCAGCGAAATGAACGCAGCGTGATACAGCGCGTCTGGATCTCCGGGGTACACGTTCAGGATGTCGAGGTAGGTCTGGAAAGCCTTCTCGACGTCGTCCCGCTGGTAATATGAGGTTGCGAGCTTTTTCTCGATGTCGAGCCTGTCTATCTCGTAATTGTATTTGTTGATCTGGATCACGCGCTCGAGATGCAGGATCGCCTGGTCGATCTCGTTGAGCTTGAGGTAGATATTTCCCAGTCGGAAATGCGCGATAAAGTCGTTGGGCCTCTGATCGAGGACCTTCTTGTACTCGATGATGGCCTCGTGCATCATGCTCTGCTTTTCAAACGCCTCCGCCCGGTACGAAGGATCAAGCCTTGGCTTGATATACACGAGGTATAAGGATACGCCTCCGATTATGATGGTCGCTGCGATGAGGAAAGTAAACATTACCGTTACCGGGGCCCCGGTGTTTTATCTCGCGAACCTGACGATAGAGGGCCAGCCATTTATAATATAGGAATTTGCGACCTCTTTTTTTAGAATAAAATCGCTTTCCGGCTTAATTTTTGCCTTGAATGGAAGGTTGATCATTATCTCCGGGGGGACGAACTTGGGCAGATCGGTAAAATGATACTGGATTTCATGGGCGAGAGAGAGAATCCGAATGCTGATCGTCCCGAACCTTGAAGGCGCATTGTGAATGACGAGCTCCCTTCCCTGTTCGAACCACTCGGGCCTGGGTACCGGAAGCACCTCCAGACGATGCTCGTAATCGACGAACATTGCGTTACGCAGGAACGCACCCATCGCCCAGATCACCCGGGCAGAATCGCCCTCCCCGTAGACGCCCCGCATCGTGGAGGGGCTCAGGAAATCGACGAACACCCGGGCATCCCCCGCCGCCGAAACCAGCTTTTCAAATATCTGGAAGCATCGATCGTCCTTGACGAGCAGCATGTTGCTGGCCAGCGCAAGCGAAACGAAGGAATCCCATCCGCCGCACGATGCGTTGTACACGGGGAGCGTCGGCAGGCTGTCGGCGACCAGTTTCACCAGGGACCTGAAATCATCGGGCGTTAGAACGTTCTGGCCATGTGGCCAGCCGGCGGTCACACAGTAGGCGGCGAATTCCGGAGGGATGACCGTCTCCCCGCCGGCCAGCGCGGCCGCGCACCATTTGAGGATTACGCCCTTCAGCCGCTCGACCTCGGCGCCAAACCTCGTCTCGTCGCCGAAGATGCCGGCGCATCGGGCCAGGTAGGAGGCCTGTCGCATCGCGTTCATGAGCACGGCATAATCATGCGCGTGGGCGATCCCCAAGTGAAGCCCGTCAATGAAATTTTCACTTGAAGCCGACTCAATCATGCGCACCCCGGAACTGAAACCGGCGATGAGGTCGGTGAGTTTCTTTACCGATGGGTAATGCTCGCGAAGCGCGTCATTGTCCCTGGAGAAAAGAAAAAAATCGGCGAACATGGAGACGACGTACGCGGCGGAAAGATGATCGCGGAGGCCGCGCTGTTCGGGATACGAATAGCCCTTCAGGTAGAGGAGCGCTATCTTCATCGCCTCGGCGACAAAACCCGACCGCGCGCAGGAAGAGCACACGTAATATCCCTGGACGATCTGCTGAAGGTCGGACTCCCTGGGGGATGCCGATGCGATGCGGGGCGCGTGGTGGAGCATGGCGGACTTGCAGGTCGCGAACCACATGCTCGATTCGCCGTCGGGAAAGGTCAGCCGCGTACCGGACGCCAGCCTGTTCCTGGACGAATCGGCATATTCCTTCGATGCCTGCTCCAGGTTGAGCCTGGCGGAGGAGATGTTCCGTGCGGGTGCGAGACCGATTCTCAAATGGAAAAAGCGGGCTCCCTTTTTTATCCTGAATCCAAGCGCAATCGTCGCCATCCCGTAACGGCACGACGCCTTCAGCGTTTCACGCTCCCCTGCCGGATGAGCGACGTCGCCGGCGGTGCCGTTCCCCGCGAGTATGAAATCCGGCTTTACGTCGACCAGGATCCGGTCCGCGCCCTGGACCCTGATTGACTTCGTGTCGCGCCGGTACTCAAGCGAATCGAGTCCGCCGATTTCCTCGTTGGAATAAGGCCGAACCACCGCCAGGAGCGCAGAATCCCCGGCATGCCGTGCCGCATGGAAGTCGGTACGCACGAGCACATCGTCGGAAGCTCCCATTATGCCGTACAGAGTCTGCCCCATGTCAAGGGGACTGCATTTCCATCGAAGGGTCACGAGCGAGGTTTCCGGATCCCTCGCGCGCTCGAATACGCCGTCCATGTTCTGCGGGCGCAGTATCGAATCGCCGTTCATCCACCAGAACTCGATCGACCAGCGCTCGCCGGCGCACGAAAGCATGCCGGAGGGATCGATGCGCAGCAGTTCCCTTGAATACTGGTTCGAGAAACAGATCCAGTCCCTCGCGGATCGATTGAGGAGTACGGGAGAACCGACCGCCAGATCCCGACTCTCTTGCTGGCGCGGAACCCAGAATGGCCACTTGTAGGAAGGAAACCGCTGGAACAGCAGATAATTCCGCACGCCCTTAACCGCCTGCATGTTAAGGGCGCTTAATTTTTGTAAATCGGCGAAATCCGGCATGGTGCCGCCTGCTGCCAACCCGCGCTCATCGCCCGGGCCGGGACCTGCGCGCCACCGTCGCATCAATTTCATGGAGTGGTTCGGTATTAAAAGCTTTTCAGGGCTTCTTCCTCGGTCTCATGGATGTCGAACATATCCATGAGCTCAACGACCTCGAAAATCTTTTTTACGGCGTTGTTCATTGAGCACAGCTTGAGTTTCCGCTTGGATTCCTTGAGTATCCTCATCGTGGCCACGAATATCCGCAGGCCCGAGCTGCTCATGTATTCAACGCTGCTCAGGTTGAGCAGCATGTGGCATTCGGACTCCTGCCCTATGATCTTGTTGATCTCTTTCTCGATATCCGCCGAAACATGCACATCGAGCTTGCCCTGAAGATACAATATAATGACATTATTTACTTTTTTCGTCCGCAGATCCATTCCGTCCCTCCTTTTCCTGTGTATCGATTATAACCGTGCTACTCTTCCCCGGACTGCGCCTTTTTCCGGGTGATCGCCAGACCAAAAATGAAACCTGATGCGATAAGTATCATGATCCCGCCAAACACCAGGAGAACTACATGTTCATACCTGATACCGCCATAGAGGAGAACAGAACCCGACATGAACGGATAGAGAACCCCGGTATAATACATGAGACCGCGGTACCTGAGCGGATCAAAAAGCGGCAGGACCATCGAAGCGCCCGCGCATAACAACATGGCGGAAAATGAACGAGCCAGGAAAAAGAGCGGTGCCAGAAAGCTGTCGCTCTTGATCTGGTGAAACCAGTCGTCCTGGATCGGAATTCCGAACATCCCCGCGAACGTGGTCGGCGAGATAAAAAAAAGCAGCCCTGCAACCATGTACAGGATACCCGCGACGAGAACGACCGCCTGCAGCACATTGGTATTCTTAGATCTCATCGTTGACGGCCTCCGCGCCTGAAACAGGAAATCTCACGTAAACGTTGTACATCATATCCGCTTTGCAATCAACAATTTATTTACCGTCTCCTCGGAAAGTTTCATGATTTTCAGGGGTTCGTATTCCCTGTCAGGGAGTTCGATTGAAATGGTGCGGCCGGCAAGCTCGTTCAACCGCGCCTCGGACTCCCAGCCGTAGAGGACCGAAAGATAATTTCTATAGAGCCTGATCGCGCGCTGGCCCGGCAGCTCCAGTCCATGCCTGTTCCTTACCCGGATGCTGATTATATCCCCCAGGTCGGACCGGAACAGGTCCTCCGGGCGCGCCTTCCTGAAGGGCATGCCGGAGTGGTACTCGCTCCCCGCGATCTCAACGGACTGGAACAACGGGTGCATGCAGAAGGACGCCGCCGCCAGGTCCCGCGCGTCACCGCAGCTGAAGAGCCGGGATGACGACCTGCTTTTTTCGGTGAGGAGGGCGATGGGAACGCACTTGAAAAATTCCACTCTCCTGTCGCCCAGCACCTCTTTCATGAATCTGCGTATCTTCCCCGCACCGAACACATGGTTTTCGGGAAACGCGATATCCAGGAAGGATTCGAGCTTCTCCCCGGGGAGGAAGCGCTCCATGAGGGCGTCGAATTCCTCCGGGTCCCTTGAGGCCAGGAACAGGAGCGAGACGATATAACTGTACGAGGATGAATACACCGCTCCCAGGTCCTTGCCCGCTGCGGAGAGCGCGCGCAGCGCCCCTGCGCATGCCGCCGCTTCGAGGGTCGCGCTCTGGCATACCAGCGCGCTGCGGGAGCTGGCTATGATCCCCAGGAGATCCGCGGCATTTTTGGACGATGCGAAATCCCGGATCGCGTTTACGCTTGATTCGCCCTTTTTGACGGCAAGCTCTTCGAAATAGAGACCTCCCTCAAAAGGACCCTGCTCTTTTCCCCCGTGCCTGTTGACCACGTAGACGACCCTCTGCCCCTCCGTGAGCGCGGCATCGAACATGTTGAACATGGCTTCACGGTCGCGTACGCGGGAAAGCATCGCACAGACCGAGTCCGTGAGAGAGAAGACCCTGTCGCGTAGCTCCGGATCCTCGTCGGTCAGATCGATGATGATGAATTCGTATTCCCTGGAGAGCACGAAAAGCATGGGCGAAAGAATGTCGGGGTTAACCCGTACCTTTGCACCAAAGGCAATATTAATGAGGGAGAGGCGCCCGTCGACCTCGACCACGCGCTCGCCGATTATCTCGGAGGCCGGCGACCCGGAGTTCGACTTCTGGGAAATGGCGCCGGTGATCCTCTGCTCAAAATAATCGAATACCGAGGTTCCCCTGTACGACATGTCCAGTATTATCGTGCGTCCCCTGCCCGCGCACGCCGCTCCCAGGCAGGAGGCGAAGATGCTGGTCCCCAGTCCTTCGGATTTTCCATACACGGTCAGCACCCTCGCGGTCGTGCCCGCATGCCGCTGCCCCGCCTCCGACAGCTCGAAACCCAGCCGCGCCAGGGTTTTCAGGTAGCCCCTCATCGCCTTGAATGACGCGAGGAAGAACCTGAACATTTCGTCGATCTCGAATACGCAGAGCTCGGAATCCGCGAGGGCCTTCACCGATCCCCGGTGCTTGTACGCCGTGAAGGGGGTCTCCCCGAAGCAGGAGCCGGGAGAGAGATACATGACATCGTTCTGGCCGAGCGCGTCTATTTCGAACAGGCCCTTGATGACGACGTTGAGCGTGCTAAGCGCCCGGACATCGAGCTTCTGTCCCCGCGGCAGGTGCACGATGCGCCCCTGCCCCCTCAGCCTCTCTATTTCGGCGAGCGTGCAATGGCTGAACAGCGGGACGGAGCCCAGTATCGATTCGACGATATCCATATGCGGGTTAATGCCGTTATGCGCTTTCTTCTGTATGTTCCGTGTGCGCTCAGCTGCCTATGTTCTTCAGCAGGCGGACAAGGTCGCTCTTGCCCAGCAGCTCGATGGGCCTGGTGTTCGCGAACTCGACGGCGGACTGGTTGAAGTCGCCCGCGCTGATGATGATGACCCTGTTCGCGTTTTTCTGCTTCATGGACTCGTGGAGCCTGCGCAGCAGCTTGTCCTGCACCGAATCGGTGGTGCGCATGATACGGACCACCTTGTTGCTCATCCGCGCATTGCGCCATTTCGCCTCGTTGTCCGCGGCGACGATCTCGATCTCGGTGTCGCTTATGATGTCGACGTCCACGGCGGAAAGGCCCATCGCCTCCACGATCTTTCGCGAATCATGCTCGAACTGCGAGAGGCCGGCGATCATAAAATCCTTCACGCGGTCGTCCTGGCGGAACTCGGCGTAGGTTTTAAGCTTCTCCTGAACGTCGCGGAAGCTCTTGTTAACCGCCGCGATCTGCTCCCAGTTCGCTATCGCTCCCTGCAGGTCGCGGATGCTTTCCTGGGAGGAGGCGAGGTAATACCGGAGGTTCAATTCCGTGTCGCTCCCGCGCTTTGCGAACTTGAGGCCGCGCTCGAACTCGATGATCGCCTTGGGATGCATTTCGCGCTCCAGGTAGCACGTTCCCTTCGCCAGGAAGCACTTGATCTTGATGTCGTCGCTCTTTTGCGCGATCTCGAACTCCTTGATCGCCCATTCGTGGTCCCCCGTCTGGCGCAGTACCAGCCCCAGGAAGTAATGGGCGCGGTAATTGGCCTGCTCTATCTTGATCGCCTCGATGAAGGACTGCTTGGCGTCGGTGAGATTGTTCATCTTGTACTGGATCTGGCCAAGGTAATAATGCGCCATGTCAAGCTTGTTGTAGAGCTGGATGCTCTTCTTGAAGTAATTGCCCGCCTTGTCGACCGCGCCGCTGTTGAAATAGATCACGCCCAGCTGGTAGTAGTTCTCGTGGTTGTCCGGGGTGATCTTGGTCAGGATAAGGAACTCCTTCTTGGCCTCCTCCGTGTCGCCGCGGTCAAGGTAGATTTTCGCGAGCTTGGACCGGATGACCGTCTCGTCGACCTTTTCGTCGAAGCGGCCGAGCTTCAGGACCTGGCGGTACTCGAGTATGGCATACTGGATATTGTTTTCCTTGAGATACGCCTCGGCAAGCAGGAAATGCGCGAGCGGATTGCGGTCGTCCTTTTCCAGGAGCTCGGTGAGCTTCTTGATCGCCAGGCGCGTCTTTCCCATTTCGATCATCTGGGCGATTTCTTCTATCTTGCGGGGAAAAATATACGCGCTGAATATGTAGTATCCGAAGATACTCAGGAACACGGTGAATACGAAAATCAGTATGTAGGTAACAATCATGGCACTTTATTCCGCTGCGGCCGGGAACCGGGTTATTTCATCCTCTGTTCGCGCAGCTTGGTGTTCTCCAATTCAAGGTCTTTTATTTTACCGAACGCTTCCATGAGCTCGCTGCGGCTGAGCTGCGAGGCGCTTTCCCTGGCCCTGGCCGTCTCGGCCGCCTGCCTTAGCTCGCTCCGGGAATATTCCGCGATGCGCTCGTACATCTCTATTATCTGGCGCGCATTGTCCATTTCCTTTTCGTTCAGCTTAAGTACATTTTCGTACCCGCTGAGCATCTTCTTGAGATGATCCAGTTCTTTTTTGAGCTTCTCGTTTTCCGCCCTCAAACTCTCCAATTCACCGCTCATCACGCTTCCTTCCTTGAACAGAAAATGGTATAGCCGCGCGCCCGGAGAAGAAATTAATATTGACAAATCAAGAGCCCCGGAACCACTATCCAGCCACATGCGTAACGCGTGCGGCCGGGGGCGTAGCTCAGTTGGGAGAGCGCTTGAATGGCATTCAAGAGGTCAGGGGTTCGATTCCCCTCGTCTCCACACCCATTAAATCAATAGCCCGCAGCAAGCCGAATGTCAAGATAATTTGCATGTTCAACGGAAAGCGCAGGAATCCTCCCGCGCTTTCCAATTTTTGGAGTCACCGGCACTTCCGCCTCAATCGAGCCGGTGGAGCACTATCCCGCTCCTGAGCTTGGGCTCAAACCAGGTTGATTTGGGCGGCATGAGGCCGTTGATGTCGGCGACGCTGATGAGCTCCTCGAGGGTGGTCGCGTACATCGAAAACGCAAGCTCGAATTCGCCCGCATCCACCACCCGTTCGAGCTCCCCGGAACCGCGAATTCCCCCGATAAAATCGATCCGCTTGTCGCGCCTGGGATCGGAGATTCCAAGCAGGGGATCGAGCACCTCGGTCTGGAGTATGCTCACGTCCAGCCGCTCAATGGGGCCCGACGGCAGCGGGAAGCGCGGCTCCATGAGATACCATTGCTTTTCCAGGTACATGCAGAAGGAATGCCCCCGGGGCGGAGTCTTCGCCGGTGTTTTGCTGAGCGTGAACTTCGCAGACAGCTTTTCCATGAACTGGGCCGGGGTCATGCCGTGAAGGTCCTTGACCACGCGGTTATAAGGAAATATCTTCAGCTGACTGTGGGGAAACACGACGGCCATGAACCAGTTGAATTCCTCACGGTCCGCTGACGTTTTTCCGGCCGCCCTGCGCGCAAGCCCCAGCTTGACGGCCGACGCCGCTCGATGGTGCCCGTCGGCGATGTACAGCTGCATGGGCGCGATCATCGCGGTAAAGTCCGCGATCAGGGATGTGTCGTCGAGGACGCGGAAGACATGCCGTATCCCGTCCCCGGTTGTGAAATCGTACACAGGGGCCGTCTTCAAAGCACGATCGAACAGGTCGCGTCCCTTTCCCTCGTCCTTGTAAAAGGTGAAGACCAGGCCGGCCTGCGCATTGAGCTCGTCCATGTGGCGCATGCGGTCCTTTTCCTTGTCCTCGCGCGTGAGCTCGTGCTTCTTGATGAGCTCATTCACGTAGTCGTCGATGTGCAGGCAGGCGACGAGGCCGGTCTGTTCCCGCCCCTCCATGACCTGGGTATAGAGATACATGCAGTCATGCTCGTCCTTCCTCAAGATCCCCTTTTCGATGAAGGCATCCAGGTTTTTCCTTCCCGTTGCATATACGCGGTCGTCGTAGAGCGATACGTCTTCGGGGAGATCGATCTCCGGCTTGGAGATATGGAAAAAGCTTTCCGGTTTTCCCTGGGCGATCGCCTTCGCCTCCGCGGACGACAGGACGTCGTAGGGTAATTCGGCGACCCGGGGAGCGAGGGCCTGGTCGGGGCGCAGTCCCTTGAATGCCTTGATGCGTGCCATGTGTACCTCTCGTGACGGACGATTTTGGGCAATAATGAGCGGGTAAAGCTTTTTTTCAAGAACTTATTGCGGGGAGTATGTCGCAGCACCGGCCGGGACCCTTGCCCGGCCCCGTCCGTTACGCCATCATGCCGCGCCGCCTTCGGGGTCCATTTCGAACACGGTGCCATGGACCGTAATGAAGCGCTCGATCAGGTATTTTCTTTTCCCCGCGGGAATCGTGATCTCCACGGTTTCCCCGACCGTGTGGTTCTGCAGGGCCTGTCCCACGGGAGAGCTCGCCGAGATCTTTCCCTCCGAGGGCTTGACGTCGTTCGAGGCGACGAGCGTGAACTCGATATGGTCCTCGCTCTCGATGTCCTTCACCACGATGGTCGAGCCGAAGCCTATTTTGTCCTTCGAGATGTCGGCGAGGTTCATGTTCGAAAGCTGGCTGAGCTGCATCGACAGCTGGCCGATCATGGCCTTGACGAGGCCCTGGCGCTCGCGCGCGGCATGGTACTCCGCGTTTTCCTTCAAGTCACCATAGGCGCGGGCCTCGGCGATGCGCTTGGGCAGATCGACCTTGAACTCGTACTTGAGCTGGTCGAGCTCTTCCCTGATCTTCGCTTTCTTTGCTTCCATGCTCTCGTCCATGGACATACCTCGCCATCCGGAAAGTGTATCGCGTCTTCAATCAGAACGTCAGCGTGCGCTTATTTTGATCAGGAGCTTGATCTTCTTGTTCTTGTCTTTCTTAACGGCAAAACCGCTCTGCTGTAGAGTTTTTTCGATCCTGTAGGCGGCGATATCAACCACTTTTTTATTCATCCGTGAGTTTTCCCCGTATCATCCGTGAAATCCGCGCAACTGGGCACCCGCGGCGCCCCCGGCGCGCGCATGGTATCGCTTTCACTTTAATTGTCGGAGCGCGGGGGGCCCAAATTCATCACTTTTCGGACTTCCGGACCGGGATCCCGAACATCGTGGGCGCGTCCGCCGATGTACAGGCCGTCCGGCTTCCCTTAATCGTTGAAGTCTCCGTGCGGGCCGCGGCACGCCGTTTTCCCGGTCAATGCTCCGACAGGAATTCTTTCACGAAACCGTCCGCGGGACGGGACCTGATCTCCTCCGGCGTCCCGTCCTGCTCGATGCGGCCCTCGTTTATGATCGCGATCCTGGTCGCCATCTCGAAGGCCTCGCGCTGGTCGTGCGTAACGTAAAGGATGGTGATCCCGAGCGCCCGGTGCAGGTCCCTGAGCTCCCGGCGCATCTGGGCGCGCAGCCGCGCATCGAGGTTCGACAGGGGCTCGTCCAGCAGGAGCACCGGCGGCTCCATGACGATGCCGCGTGCGAGGGCCACGCGCTGCTGCTGCCCGCCCGAGAGCTGGTGCGGGAACCTGTCCTCGAGCCCGTCCAGGTGCACCAGTTCCAGTGCGCGCGCGACCCGTTCGCGGCGCTCCTGCTTCGCCAGACGCCGTATCTTGAGCGGGTACGCAACGTTTTCCCTCACGGTCATGTGGGGCCACACTGCGTAGCTCTGGAACACCATGCCGAAGCCGCGCGTTTCAGGGGTGACCGATATTCCGGGGCCGTAAAGGACCGTATCGTCCAGGCTTAGCTCTCCCGCGCCGGGAGTTTCCAGGCCCGCGACGATGCGCAGGAGCGTGGTCTTGCCGCAGCCGGAAGGACCCAGGAGCGCGAGGAAGCTCCCGCGGGAGATCGTGAGCGAGATGTCGCGGAGTACGTCCGTCCCGCCAAAGCTTTTGCTTATCCCGGCAAGGCGCAGTTCCTTCATTGCCTTTCCTCCAGCGTCTGGGCATTTTTTCCTCCGCGCGCCAGCAGCGCGACCGCGAGCGCCGCGGTGAGGAGCATCCAGGCCAGCGCCGCGGCGGAGGGCTGGTCGGCGTACTCTTGAAGTTGGAAGAGCACGGTCCCGAGCGTCGCGGCGCCGGGGCCCGTGAGGAGCACGCTCATGGTGAGCTCGGTGAACATGGGGAGCGCGCTCAGGAAGAGGGCCGCCACGATGGTCTTCTTTAAAACTGGCGCCCACACGTCGGCGAGGACG
>CALMJO010000063.1 GCA_937864375.1 uncultured Spirochaetota bacterium | reverse complement strand
CCCGACAACTGATCCAGGAGAACGCAATGGAATCCCCGGCCCTGCCGGGGCCGGCTAAAGACGCGACATCCTGTCGCAATGCCGGGTGCGCACAGGAGGTGCGCCTGCCCGCGCAAGCCAGGATGGCTTATTCGAGCGGGCCATTAGGACATCGTGTCCGTCACCGCAATTTATGGGAGACCGTACCGTTTGAAAACAAGCCAACCCCCTTTATCAAACGGGGCCGGGGGGATTTACAGCAGGTTCGTCGCGAGCTCCGCCAGCTCACTTCGCTCGCCCTTTTCCAGGGTGACGTGGGCGTAGAGGCTCTGGCCGCGCATCTTGTCGATGAGGTAGGTGAGGCCGTTGGAGCGCGAGTCCAGGTAGGGCGTGTCGATCTGGTAGGGATCGCCCGTGAAGACGATCTTGGTCCCTTCGCCGGCGCGCGTGATGATCGTCTTCACCTCGTGCGGCGTGAGGTTCTGCGCCTCGTCCACGATGAAGTACACCTTCGAAAGGCTCCGGCCGCGGATGTAGGCGAGCGCCATGATGAGGAGCTTCTCGTTGTGCACCATCTCGTTGATGCGCCGGTAGTCGGGCGAGTCCTCCTCGAACTGGTTCTTGATGACCGACAGGTTGTCGAAGAGCGGCTGCATGTAGGGATCGAGCTTGTCCTTGATGTCACCGGGGAGGTAGCCGATGTCGCGATTGGAGAGCGGTATGACCGGCCGTGCGAGCAGGATCTGCTTGTAGTCGCGGCGCTTCTCGAGCGCGGCCGCGAGCGCCATGAGCGTCTTCCCGGTGCCAGCCTTGCCGGAAAGAGTGACGAGCCTCACGTCCGGGTTCATGAGCGCGTCCAGCGAAAAGGTCTGCTCGGCGTTGCGCGGATGGATGCCGTACGCGCGTTTTTTTTCCACAAGCCGGAAGGCGCCCGAATCGCGGTTGAACACCGAAAGCGCGCTCTTGGTGCCGTTGCGCATGATGTAGTACTCGTTGGGGACCGGATCGTCGTCCAGGGAGAATTCGCCGGCGGGGACCGCGCCCTCCTTGTAGAAGCGGTCGATCACATGCGAATCCATATGCTCCACGATGTTCTTTCCCGTGTAGAGCTCGTCTATGTCCTTGACCTTGCCGGTCTCGTAATCCTCGGCCTGCACGCCTATGCTCTTGGCCTTCATCCTGAGGTTGATGTCCTTGGACACCATGAAGACGCGCTCGGGCCCGTGCGCGCGCGACAGGTTGTAGGCGAGCGAGAGTATGCGGTGGTCGGGACTGTCCTCCCAGAAGATGCTCCTCAGGTACTCGTCCTTGGCGATGTTCGTGTTGACGACCAGGAACCCGCCCGATTCAAGCCTCACGCCCTCGTTCAGGAGCTGGCCGTCAATGAGCGAGTCCAGCTCGCGCGAGAACTCGCGCGCGTTGAAGTTGATGATCTCGTTGCCGCGCTTGAAGCGGTCTATCTCCTCGAGGAGCGTGATGGGAATGACGACATTGTGTTCCTGGAACGAATAGATGCAGCGGTAATCGTGTAGAACGACGTTGGTGTCGAGAACGAATATCTTATTGCCGTTAATGTCGAGCATATTCTCAGGAGACATAATAATATACCGCATCCGTTTTTGCAATTAATTTTTTCCCGTGCGCGTTTTATGGACGCGGATCCCTCCGCGTGCGGGTTCCCTGACGAAAAAACACGGCGAAAGAAAATAATGTTTGAAATTTTGATTTCGTTATATATCAATAATATCCATCTGTTATACACGTGCCCTTTCCCCGGAATCCGGTCCGGGCGCCGGCGGAAGCGTGGCGAAACAAGAATAACGAGAGAGGTCCAATGGACAAAAAGGATTTCCAGGTCAGTCCGGGCTATGCCCGCTACGTCTTCCTTCTCCTGTTTCTGCTGTATCTCTTCAACTACGTGGACCGCATGGTGGTCGCCTCCATCTTCCCCTACCTCAAGGTCGAATGGAACCTCACCGACGCGGAATGCGGCTGGTTCGCCTCGATCGTCACGCTCATGATGACGATTTTCGTCTTCCCCGTATCCCTGCTCGTCGACCGCTGGAGCAGGAAGAAGGCGATCGGGATCATGGCGGTCATCTGGAGCATCGGGGCCGCGGCCTGCGCGTTCACGAAAAACTTCACGCAGCTGTTCGCCATGCGCTCCATAGTGGGAATCGGCGAGGCGGCGTACACCTCGGGCGGGCACGCGATGATCGCCGCGTACTTCCCGGAGGAGAAGCGCGCCACGATGAACGGCCTCTTCACGGCCGCCATTCCCATGGGCACCGCCATCGGCGTGATCCTGGGCGGCGTGATCGCGATGAGGTTCGGATGGCCCTACGCCTTCGGCCTGCTGGCGATCCCCGGCCTCATCGTCGCCATACTCTTTTTCTGGGTGAAGGACTACAAGACAGTCAGTATTATGAAGAAGACCGGAACGGGCGCCTCCGCCGTCCACGAGAAGATGAAGTTTGGCGACATCGCGCGCGAGTTCCTGAGCACGCCGTCGGTCCTCTTCACCTACCTGGGATACGTGGGTAACACCTTCGTCACGACGGCGCTCATGAACTGGCTGCCCTCATATTTCAACCGCATAGACGGGCTTCCCATGGACAAGGCGGGCGTGAAGACTTCAGTTGTGTTCCTGCTCGCGATCTTCGGCGCGCCGCTGGGGGGGCTCGTCACCGACAAGCTCAGGAAAAGGTTCCCGAACGCGCGCATGAGCGTCCCGGCGGTAACGTCGCTCCTCACGGGGCTCTTCCTGCTGGTTGGCTTCTTTTTCCTCGAGGGCGGCGCCCAGTACGCACTGCTCATCTGCTTTGGCTTCACGGCGCCCATGTTCGCGGCGGGCGGCTCGGCGGTCACGCAGGACGTGGTGCACCCGGGGCTCCGGGCGATCTCCTACAGCCTGGCGCAGTTCTTCATGATGCTCCTGGGCTACAGCCTGGCGCCCATCTTCATTGGCTACGTTTCGGACGGCAGCGACCTCCTCACCGCGTTCAAGTTCCTCCCGCTCTTCTCCCTCCTGGGAGCGGCATCGTTCTTCCTGGGATCGTTCTTTTACGTGAGGGACCTCAACAAGGTGGAGAAGGTAAGCCTCGAGGCATAGGCTCGCGAAGGGGGCGGGGGCCGACCGGCTTTCCCGCCTCCATCGTTACTCCCGTAATAACCGCGCCTGCGATTCCACGGCGATGAGGGCGCGCAGCTCCTCGGTCCGTCCCGTGATGACGTGGGCGAATTCGAGCATCTGCCGGGTGTGGGAGCCAATGGTCTGCGCGAGCTCGGCGAGCCGCTGCACGGTGACCATGCTCTCCTCCATCGAGATGCGCTGCTCCTCGGTCGCCGCGAGGATCGAGCGCGAGAGAGAGCCCAGCACCCGTGACTGCTCCTCCACCGCGATGATCGCGGTGTTCTGCGATTCCATGGCCCCGCGCACGTTGTCGATCTTCTCGTTGCTCGCGCCAATGAGCCCTATCACCTCGTCCACGGCGCCGCGCGTGTCCTGTACCAGGGCGGCCCCGCGCTCGATGTCGGCGCGAATGCACTCCAGCTGGGTGGATATCTCCTTTGAGTTCTCCGATGTCGCGTCGGCGAGCTTGCCTATCTCGTCGGCGACCACCGCGAACCCGCGCCCGTGCTCACCCGCGCGCGCGGCCTCGATTGCCGCGTTGAGCGACAATAAATTGATCCTGTCCGTGATGTCGTTAATGACCGATATGAAGGCGGTGATGGACTGCCCGCCCTCGCGAATGAGCTGCATCATGTCACCCATCTGCGAGAGGATGCGCGAGGTGTTCTCCGAGGACTTCGCGATCCTGCCTATGTCCTCGAGCACGCCAGTGCTGAGCGAGAGTACCGTGCGCTCGCTGGCCTTGAGCGTGGTCACCAGGGACGCGGACTTTTCGGACTCCATGCTCTGCGCGCTCATGTTCCTGTTGATCGACTCAATGGAGGCGACCTGCTCCTCGTACACCGACGAGAGCTCCCCGCTCATCGACGCCTGGTCCTGGGAGAGGCGCGAAAAGGTGTCGCAGATCGCCTTCTGGTCGCTGCTCAACGCCTGCAGGCTCGCGTTCATCCGGGTCGCCGTCGCGATGATGCCCTCCAGGTGAGCGGAACGAGAAAGGGCGATGCGCTCGTTCTCCTCGGCCTTCAGGGAAAATCCCCTGAGGTTCTTGAGCACCGTCACGCAGACCGCGGTGAAACCGACTATGAGGATGAGCTTCGCGACCTCGTCGTCCACCACCAGGTGCCCGGGTACGGGATTTCCCACCGCCCAGGGAACGCCCATGATGAATACGCAGGACGCCGCGAGTGCCGCGTACTCGAGCCCCGCAAGCAGGCCGGCAAGTACCGTCAGGGCGCGGTTGTTTCCCAGGAGGGTGAGCAGGATGAAGAGAAAATACACGGAGAAGACGATGCTCTCGTTCACCATGAGGTAGGGCTTGTCGGTGAAGGCGTAGGCCGACTTTATGAGGGTCACCACGCTCATCTCGACGAACATGGTGAGGTACTGGAGCGGCAATCCCCCGCGTCCGCGCCGCGTCAGGAGAAAATTCACCAGCGCGGCGACGAGGTAGACGGCCATCCCGCCAAAATAGGCGATATTGATCACCATGCTGTTGTCCGCCGCGGCACCTGCGACCACGGCCATGAGGATGACGATGATTACAATCCTGATCCGGTTCGCGGTGAGCAGCCCCTGCCGCGCGATATCGCCGATGGTCCCCATCCTGTCCATGTGCGTCCCCCGAGCATCCTTCCAAGCCTCGTCCGCCGCGGTGCCTTCTTTTTGTATAGTGAGTGAGCGCTCAATCACTATATGCACCGCCGGAAAAATCTGTCAAGATTAATCGCGCTCCGCCCCCGGGACCCGCAGGGACGCCAATCCGTCCAATCCCGGATCGGAAGGGCAAACCTGGCGCTTGAACCCTTGCCTGCGGACAAAAATATGATTAAATTTGTTTTGCATTTCTCAATAACCGGCATTGTCGTGATATTGTATAGTATTGCCTGGTCCACGCGAGTACGCCATCCAGGAGGAGGAGACTCTGCGATGAAAAAGATACCAGTATTGACGGGAATCATACTGCTTGCGTACCTGCTGTCGTGCGGGAAGAGCGTGGAAGCGCCCGCCGGCATAACCTTTCTCATAGGCGACGTGAAGGTGAACGGAGTTCCCGCCCGGCAGGGTGATATGCTCAGGGCGAACGCGCAAATCGTGACAGGGGACCAGTCGTCCTGCGACGTGCGCATCGGCGAATCGCTCATCCGGATAAAGGAAAGCTCGTCCCTCACCCTCGCGCAGCTATCCGCCCAGGGCTCGCCCGAGAACACGCTGCTCGCGCTCGAATCGGGGAAGATGCTGTGCAAGCCCAAGAAGCTCCTTAAAGACGAGAGCTTCATCGTCAAGACCCCGACCGCGGTCGCGGGCGTGCGCGGCACGCAGTTCAGCATCGAGGCGGACAGGGAAAAGACGACCACGTTCAAGGTGTTCGAGGGCGAGGTAAAGGTCGCCAAGAGGACCTCGCAGCTCGATGCGAACATCGAGCTCGTCATCGAGAAGGCGAAACCCATCGAGCACAACCAGATGGTGACGATAACCGAAAAGCAGGCCAAAGAGGCGGAAAAAAAGGTCGAAGAGGTCCTCAGGAAGGGGGCCGACGAAAAGGCAGCCGTCCAGGCGGCGCTTGAAGCCGTGAAGGAAGACCTCTACCTGAAGCCAAAGGAAATCACCGCCTTCAGGCTCGAGCAGTTCAAGGAGGAGGGCGAAGAAATCAAGGCCCTGAACGGAAAGGGGACGCCCGAGCCCAGGAAAGCCGAAAGGGTCGTGCCGGTCCCCGAGGGAACCCTGCTCGTGACCCGGCAGGAGGTGTACTACGTGCGCAACGGCAAGGTCGAGTGGGAGGGCAAGCTCATCACTCCTCCCGCGAAGACCGCCGACAAGCTCTACATAGCGTCGGGCGAATGGGTGTTCTGCGCGAGGCCCGACGGCCTCGTGATCTGGAAGAAGAGGCTCGTCAACGACGGCAAGGTCGAGATCCAGGGCGACAGGCTCGTAGTCTATGCCAGGGGCGCGCAGAAGCGGCTGGACCTGGAAAACGGGGAAGACAAATAGCACGCGAAAGCGCAGAGATTATTCCTGGAGGAGGTGGCCTGCGCCCCTCCTCTTTTTATTTCCCCTTTCCGGGCAGCACAGCTTCCCCAGGGAACATTTAAAATAATGTTGACATTACAACTATATTACTATATCTTGATATTGTTATATTAAGATCGCATCAAATCGCTTTCAAGGATTGAGCGCACTCAGGGGAGGCAAGGCACCGCCATGAAGGTACACGAACTGTACGGCAAGGAATTCGTACTTTCGTACGAGATTTTTCCGCCTAAAACTCCGCAGGGGGAAATCAACCTCAGGGCCGCGCTGGGTGAGCTCGCGGCGTACCGTCCGGGGTTCATATCGGTGACCTACGGGGCGGGGGGCTCCACGCGCGACAAGACCCTGGAGCTCGCCCTCAGGATACGCGGGGAATTCGGCATCATGCCGCTCGTCCATTTTACCTGCGTGGGCGCGAACCGCACGGAGATCGAGCGCTACATCGCCGAAGTCAAATCCAGGGGACTTACGAACATCCTCGCCCTCAGGGGGGACCCGCCCCAGGGGGAGACGCGCTTCGTTCCGCCCGCGGACGGGTTCTCTTACGCGAGCGAGCTCGTTTCATTTATACGCGCCATTAACGGCTTCTCCATAGGCGTCGCGGGATACCCGGAGAAGCACCTGGAGGCCGCGAGCCTGGATGCCGACATCGACAACCTCAAGCGCAAGGTCGACGCAGGCGCAAACTTCATCATCACGCAGCTGTTTTACAACAACAATGACTTCTATGAATTCATGAACCGCATCCGCCGGAAGGGGATCAATCTTCCCGTCGTGCCGGGAATCATGCCAGTCACCAACAGGGCGAACATAGAGAAGGTGACCACGATGTGCGGCGCGAAGATTCCCGGCGAGCTCGCGCAGAGGCTCGCCGCCTGCGGCAATGTCGATTCGGTATGCGACGTGGGGATCGAGTACTCGGTGGAGCAGTGCCGGGAGCTTAAATCGTGGGGCGTGCCTGGCATGCACTTCTACATCCTGAACAAGTCCCAGGCGGTAAAACGGGTCATCGACGCGCTGGCGTGACGACGCGCGGCCGTGCGTCATTACGCCGGCGTATGCCGTTTCTCCATTTCCGCGGTTTCGGCCTCGAGCGCGACGATGCGCGCGCGCAGCTCGTTCATGATGAGATCCAGCTTTTCGACCGAATGGCCTTTCGTCTGCATCTCCTCCCCTATCTTGACGTACACGGTGCAGGGGTGCAGGATCACCGATTCGGGACGGAGGATCCTGTATGAATTTCGGACGAAAATGGGAACAATGGGGACCCCCGTCTGCACGCACAGGTGAAAGAGGCCCTTCTTGAACGGCTGGAGCAGCCCCGTGCGGCTTCGCGTTCCCTCGGGAAAGATCATGATGCGGTTCCCCTTTTTGACCTTTTGGGCGGCGAGGTTCATGCTCCTGATCGCCTTCTTGCGGTTGCTCCTGTTCACGGAGATGTAGCCGTTCAGCCACATGTGCCATCCGATGAACGGTATCTTGAATAAAATCGCCTTCGCGACCCATCCAAATTTCACGGGTACGACCTTGCTCAGGATAAAAATGTCGAAATGACTGGCGTGATTCGAGGCGAAGATCTGTATGCGGTCATGCGCAATGTTTTCCAGGCCCTCGACGACCACCTTGACCCTGCACGTCGCCAGAGTGCACACGGACCACATGCGCATGCACCAGTGCGCTACGCGCCCGCCAGGGCTGAACAGTATTGAAACATGGGAAATAATCCCGAAAAATGCCGTATAAAAGGCAAACACCGGGAAAAAGAGCATGCTGTACAGGAAATCAAATATCGTTTTCATCTATCGGACCCCAAAAATGGACGTACCGGTCAGTCAATTTATGCTTGCTTCAAATAATGGAATCAGTCAACATTAATTTGGCCAAACAAGCAAGATCCAGGTACATTGCCATGCTTACACTCCTTTTCAAAAATTTCAAGACCTTCCTTCCTGCTTGACTGAATCGCTCAGCACCCTACAATCACGTTCCAGATCATGGATATTGGGGTGAAGGAAAGCCTGTCATGAAACGCGTTGCGGTCATCGGGGGCGGGGCATCGGGACTCATCGCGGCGCATTACTGCGCGCGCGCGGGGTGCAGCACCACGGTGTTCGAAAAGCAGAAATCACCCGGTCGGAAGCTCCTTGCCACCGGCAACGGCCGGTGCAACATCGCCAATCGCCGCCTCGAGGCTGAACGCTACCACGGGCATAATCCGCGCTTCGCCGGAAACGTCATAGCCCGCTACGGCCTCGAGGAGACCGAGGATTTTTTCCGCTCAGTGGGCATACCCTTCACGGAGGGCGAGCGGGGGAAGCTGTATCCCGCCTCGCTCCAGGCCTCGGCCGTGCAGCGCATTTTCTCGTGGGAGCTCGACAGGCTGGGAGTCCGCGTGCTCCTCCACCGCGAGGTGGAATCGATCCTTCCCCGGGACGATTCGTTCCAGCTCCTTACCGCGGGGCGCGAGAAATTCGGGTTCGACGCGGTGATACTCGCCGCGGGAAGCTGTGCCGGTCCGCAGCTGGGCGGTTCGCGCGCGGGCTACGATCTTGCCGCATCCCTGGGACACAGGCTATATGAGCCCTTCCCCGCCATCCTCCCGCTCACGGTTCCGCTCAAGGCGCTTCACCGCCTGGAAGGCATAAAGTGGGACTGCGGCGTGAAGGTTCTCCTGAAAGGAAAAACCATCGCGGAGGCGCAGGAAGAGCTTCTTTTTACAAAATACGGGATTTCCGGGCCTGCGTCGCTCGAGGTCTCTCGCGCGGTGAACGAGCGCATCCTCGCCGGCGAAACCCCTGAGGTGGCAATTGACCTGTTTCCCGCGATGAACGGGGAGGAACTTTCCGCCCTCCTCGACACCGTGTTCGCCGACGGCGGGCGCACCCTGTCGTTCAGCCTCCTGGGAATTTTAAAGGAGCGGATGCCGGAGGTCCTGCTTTCAATAGCGGGGGTCGACGGGCAGGAGAGGGTGGAGACGCTCACCCCGGAAAAACGCGCGAGGATCGTGCGCGCGCTCAGGGAGACGCGCATCCTGCCGGGCGGCCCGCGCCCCTTTGGCGAGGCCGTGGTCGCCGCGGGCGGGGTGGACGTGGACCAGGTGCACCCGGGGACCATGGAATCGAAGCTCGTGAAGGGACTCTACATAACGGGCGAGCTCCTGGACATAGACGGCGACAGCGGGGGCTTCAACCTCCAGTTCGCGTGGAGCACGGGCGCGCTCGCGGGACTGGCGCAGAACGGCGCGAGCTAGAACATGGTGGTGAAGCCTTCAACCCCGGAGAGGGCGCCGCACACCCTGTTGAGCTGGACCTCGTCCTGGAAGCGAGCGGTGAAGGTGAAGGAGATGTACTTGCTGGTCCTGCTCATCTTCGTCTCGATGCGCGGGGTAATGCCGTTTTCCGAAAATATGTTTCTCACCATGTCGAGGATGAAGGGCAGGTTCCTGTATACCGCCTTGAAAATAATGTCCGCGGGGAATTCCTTCCGCTCGCATTCTTCGCAGTTTTCGCCGTCGTGGTCGTGCGGATGATCGTGGTCGTGCATGGGCGCCGTCCCTCCCCGGGCTTTTCCCTAGCCCTCGAATGAAAACCTGTACGCGCCCAGGCCCATCTCGTCGCGCAACAGGGCGATCTCCCGCTGCAGCTCGATCCCCAGGGGTACGCCCCTGCCCTTGCGCTCGAGCCATGCGAGATGCTCCTTTTCCCCCGCGGTGTAGATGCGCTCCTGCCCCGGCATCTTCCTGGACGCGCGCAGCTCCCGGAGGATGCTCCCCGTGATTTTCCTGAATTGGGCGGGGTCTATGAACGAGGACACGTTGATCGCGATGAAGAAGTGGCCCAGGCCGTAGGGGGACTTTTTCCCGTCCCTCATGCCGCTCAGCATCTTCATGAACCCGCCTCCCTGCAGCGCGGCCGAGAGGATCTCCACCACGGTCGCGTACCCGTACCCCTTGTAGCCGCCCATGTCCTCTCCGATTCCGCCTAACGGAGTGAGCGCCGCCGATCCCTTCGTGAGGTCCTCGAGGATCCGGTGCGTGTCGGTGCGCGTTTCGCCCCGCTCGTCTATGACCCAGCCGGGCGGAACGTCCTTGCCCAGCCTGTCGTAGACCTCGATCTTCCCGCGCTGGCTCACGGAGGTGGCGCAGTCCAGCAGGAAGGGGAAGTCCTCGTCGGTGGGCATGCCGAAGGTGAGGGGGTTGGTGCCCAGCATGTTTTCGACTCCAAAGGTGGGGGCGATCGAGGGACGCGCGTTCGTGCCGGTGATCCCGATCATGTCCTCCTTCGCCGCCATGAGCGCGTAATAGCCCGCGATCCCGTAGTGGGACGAGTTCCTGACGGCCACCATCCCCATCCCGAGCTGCGCCGCCTTGTCCAGCGCCATGCGCATGGCGCGCTTCCCGATGACATGCCCCATCCCGTCGTGGCCGTCGATGACCGCGGTCGCGGGGCCCTCCCGCACGATCACCATGTTCGTCACGGGGGAGAGTATCCCGGCTTTTATCCTGTCGATGTAGATTGGCTTCAGCCGGTTCACGCCGTGGGAATCGATGCCCAGCTTGTCGGCGGTGATGAGCACGTCGGCGCACACGGCCGCGTCCTCCCGGGGCACGCCCGCCGCGACGAGCACGTCGGTCATGAAGCGCTCCATGAGGTCGAAATCGACCCATGCCGTATTCTGTTCCATAACGATTATCTCCCTGGATTGTCCGGAATAAGCCCGCGGTATGCACCGGGATGAGCCGCCGGGTGAATGTTCAGCACCGCACACTCCGGGCATTTCGTCAATTGGATTTTCCGGCGGGGGGGACGCCGCGGCCGATGAAAATTACGGCGCCCCGGGCGTATCGGTATTGACACCTGAGGGTACTTTTACTACTTTCTAAACAACTGAAATATTTCCACGGGGGACGGGGAAGGCTAAGAATGAAACTGCGCGCGCTGACTGTGATGGCGCTTCTCGCCGCGATAATCGCGGTAGCGGGATGCGGCCGTGACGAAGAGAAGAAATCGAAGGTCGCCTGGATGTCGTATAACGAGGGAGCCGAAAAGGCGAAGGCCGAGGGAAAGCCCATGCTTGTCGACTTCTACGCGTCATGGTGCCACTGGTGCACGGTGATGGACAGGGAAACGTTTTCGGACGACAAGACGGCGGCGATGATCATGGAAAACTATATCCCCGTGCGCGTCGACGTGGAATCATCGGAAAAGATCAAGACGAAGAACAGGAGCTTCGCGCCGCAGGCGTTCGCGTCCATGCTCGGGGTGCAGGGTCTCCCCACCGCTGCCTTCCTGGACAAGAAGGGAGAGCTCATTACCCTGGTGCCGGGATTCGTGCAGCCGGGTATGTTCATGTCGATACTTCGCTACGTTAAGGACGAGTGCTACCTGAAGCAGGTTTCCCTCAAAGACTACCTGGACCGCAAAAAGGACTGCGGCGGCGGGAACTGAGGGCTCTACCTCGACTTGAACCGGAGGACCACGGTGGTGCCCTCGCCGCACTTGAGTTCCAGCTCGCCCTTGAGCTGCTCCTCCCCCAGGATGCCCACCAGCTTGAGACCCAGCGTGTCGGCCATTTTGAAATTCACGCCCGCGGGCATGCCCACGCCGTTGTCGCACACCGAAAGCTCGACGGTTTCCCCCGGAAGCTTCCTCAGGGAGATGAGGATCTCGCCAAGCGTATGCTTCCCGGGCGGGAAGGCGTGCTTGAGCGCGTTCGAGACCAGCTCGTTCACGATGAGGCCGCACGGGATGGCGGTCGAGAGCTCCACGCTGATGGGATCGGCGTCCACCCTGAGCGAGATCCGCATGCCCGAGCCGGCGTACGCGTTGTAGAGCTCTCCCGCGAAGGTCCGCACGTAATCGGACAGGTCGATGCGCGCGAAGTCACCGGACTTGTAGAGCTTTTCGTGGATGAGCGACATCGTGCGGATACGGTTCTGCGAGGAGCGGAGGATCTCGGCGACCTCGGGATTGGCCGTGACGCGCGACTGCAGGCTGAAGAGGCTGTAAATGATCTGGAGATTGTTCTTCACCCGGTGATGCACCTCCTTGAGGAGCACCTCCTTCTCGCGCAGCGAGCCCGCGACCCGCTCGTCGTCGCGCAGCCTGTCGATCGCGAAGGCGTAGAGCTGTGCGAGGCGCTTGATGGCCTCGATGTCGGCGGGACCGTACTCTCGCGCGGAGTTCGCGAGCGCGATCTCACCGAGAAGCTCGTCGCCCAGCATCACCGGCACCCCCAGGAAGCGCGTGATGGGAACATGGCCTTCGGGGATGCCGCCGCGCGCGGGGTGCGATCCCGGCTCGTTGGTGAAAAATGCCTTCCGCTCATTGAGCACGTGCCCCCACAGCCCGGGATAGCTTCCCCTTTCATCGGGAGAAAACTCGACGGCCTTAGCCGCGGCGGTTACGTCGCACCCGATCTCCATCATCTGCGTGAGCGTGTGGCCGATATTGTTCCGGGTAACCGGGTCGACCTCCGAAACAAAGCCGTGCTCGCTCTTCGTAAGCCACTGCGCGTTTCGCAGCACCATCGCCGCCACGTCGGCGATGGAGTAGGAATGCGCGATGAGCGTTCCCGAGAGCAGCGTAAGCGCCTCGAGCACCGACATCTCGCGATCGAGCCGCTCCTCGGCGGCCTTCTGCAGGGTGATGTCCTTGAACATGGAGATGACGTGAGCCTCCCCGCCAATGTCGACCAGCGACGCCGAGAATAGCCCGGTGTGCGGCTTCCCGGCGGAATCGGTCACATTGATCTCGACGTCCGCAACGCTGCCATGCGCGCGGACTTTCTCCATGATGCTGATCCGTTCCGCCTCGTTGGCGTAAAAGCCAATCTCCAGCGTAGTCCTGCCTATGACCCGGTCGCGCGGGTAGCCCAATTCCCGGAAGAAGGCCTCGTTCGCTTCCACGATGAGCCCGTCCGAGAGGCGCGTGATGGCCGTTGACAGGGGGTTGAGCTGGAAGGCCTTGAAAAATTTTTCCTCCGAGAGTCTTACCTGCTCCGCCCTCCGGTCGAGCTCTTCCATTGCCTTCTGGAGCTCCATATTCTGTCGCGCGAGCTGCTGGTTCTGCTGCATGATCACCGACTCGATGCGAACCCATTCGGTGATGTCGTTCAGGGACATCATGAGGTGGACGATGGCGCCCTCGCGGCTCCTCACCGGCGTGCAGTTCAGGGAAAGGAAGAGGCGCCGTCCGCCCGCGATCGTCACCGCGAGCCTCGTGTCGAACACGGGAACGCCGCTCCGGACCGCGATCACGTAGGGGAGCCCGTCGGGTGGAACGGGATTCCCGTCAAAGTCGGTGATGGTCCACTGCGAAGATTCGTGGAGGCGCATCCCTTCCGCATCGGGAGGAAGGTCGAGGAGTCCCGCCGCGAGCATGTTGGCGTAGATGACCGCGCCGCTCCCGTCGAGCATCACCACGGGGAAGGGGCTCGATTCGGCGAGCGCCGTCATCATGCCGCGCTCCAGACCGCCGCCGTCAGCGGCGAGGTGCATCGCGAGCATGGAGGAGACGACCGCCATGAATCCGGCCGCGACGAGCGGCCTGCGCAGCACGACTATCGATGGATCGTCCGACAGACCGACGGGAATGTTGGCGTGCTCGTCGGCGATGAGGATGACGGGCGCGCGGCGGGCCTTCCCGCGCAGGTCCGTTGCGCCGGGAACGCGTCCATCCCCGCCCGCAGGCACCGGGACGATAAGGAGATCGTAGTAGGCCCCCCCTTTTCCTGAAAACGCGTCACCGGTTTCCCGCGCCCGGACAACGGAGGTGAATCCCCGCGAGGCCAGGAGCGCGAGCACCTCATTGGCCTGCGCCTCACGTTCCTCGGCGAGGAGTATCACCGGCGCCTGCATGAGCGCTCCCACGCGGCGGCCGGTGCGGGCCACGGCCGGCCGGCTGAAAATCTTGACAATTTCATTTGAATGGCATACATTTGGATTCCATGAGACTGCGCGAAACCGTATAATCCTATACGCGCACGCGCGGACGTCAAACACAATACGTTCCCAGGAGGAACCCCATGAAGAAACTCGTGCTCGCCATAGTGACGCTCCTTTTCTGCGCCACCCTCCCCGGCCTCTCCCAGGACTTTTACGACCAGCAGAAAAAAGCGGGGAAGGACATGGTGAAACAGCAGTACGCGTCCGACATCGAGCGGAAGGAGGCGATCCTCAGGAAGATGCGCGAGTACATCAAGCAGATCAACGGGCGGCTCAAGAAGACCAAGGTGAAGGTCGACGCTCCCATAAACATCGACGACGTCACTGACATCAAGAAGACCGAGGACGTGTATTCCAACCAGACGCCGCCGCCGCGCGTCTTCGCGTACCTCAACGACGAGAAGGTGCGCTTTCGCACCGACCCGAGCACCGTGGGTAAAATCATAGGCATGTTCGATTTCGCCGAGGAGGTCGAGGTGATCGTCCAGTCAAAGGACACCGAAACGATCGACGGGTCCACGGCGCCCTGGTACATGGTACGGCGCGCCAACGAAAACGAGGACGAGGGCTGGGTATTTGGCGCGTTCCTCTCCAAGACCAAGCCGGCCGAAAAGCCCAAGGCCGACGTAAAGCCGGCACCGGCCAACATGACCACGGGCGACTACCTGGTGCCCACGACCGGCTTTCAGTCGAGCGCTTTTGGCTACCGGGTAGACCCCATCTCGAAGAAGGCCGACAGCTTTCATTCGGGGATCGACATCGCCGCCCCTAACGGAACGCCCATAAAGGCCACGGCCGCCGGCGAGGTGCTGCAGGCCGAGTTCAACCAGTACGGCTACGGCAACATGATCGTCATCCAGCACGCGAAGGACGTGACCTCGCTCTACGGCCATCTCCAGAAGTACATCGTGAAACCCGGCCAGAAGGTCGCCAAGGGCGAGCAGATAGGCACGGTGGACACCACCGGCTATTCGACGGGCCCGCACCTCCATTTTGAAATCAGGAAGGGCGGCACGGCGATGGACCCGAACGCGATCATGAGGTAGGACGCCGGAAAAGCCCCGGAAACGAAAAGGCCTCCCGATACGGGAGGTCTTTTTTATTGCACGACCATTTTTACGAATGCGCGATTACCGCGCGAATTCATCCCCTCCGCGTGCATCATCCGGTTGCACTTACTCGCCCATCTCCGCGATTATGGCGTCCGCCTCGATTTCGCCGGGAAGAAGCCTTCCCTCGCATTCCTTCACGATCCGCGCCGCGAGCCGGACCTTTTTTCCCTGGCAGCAGCGCGCAAGCTCCCCAGCCGCGGGACCGGTCACGACGTAGGACTTCCCGTCCTCCGTGGTGAGCCTCGTGACCGCATGCGGCACGTTTCCCTTCACCGAGATCGTTCCCGTGATCTCCCCGCCGCAGCCCGCGAGGAAGAACAGCAGGATAAGTACGCAGAGGTTTTTCATCAGTCCCTCACCACGACCGTGAGCCGTTGTGTGTCGCGCATCTTGAAGGTCCAGGTGTTTACTCCGCCCAAGTTCCCCGCGCTCACGTAGATGTTCGATCCGCGGTAGGAGGTGCTGTTCGCGACGAAGCTTGAATCGCCAAGATCGGTCATGGTGTAGAAGTACGGACCAACCTGAATGGTATTATTGAATTCATCCGCTAATCTATAGTTATACATATTGATTGAGCCAAGATTATACGTATATGAGCCCGTGGTGCTGTTCATGAAGGCAGTCCCGTTGTTGTACAGGTAATCCCCCGCTGCAGCAATCGTGGTCAGGTTGGAAAGAACCACCGCCACTCCCCATTCCCTCAACAAGTCACCCATGGTAATGGTCGATTCTCCGGTGTAGGTTCGTACTGCATTCACCACGTCCCGGTAATCTCCGTACCCGCTCTTCACGATGTCACTGAAGATCACGGCGCCGCCGTAATTGCGCGCGAGCCAGGCGCCAAAGGCATAGGTGACCGAATAGCTTACAAGGTCGTCCTGGAGCCAGGCGGTCACAGGCGCATCGTTGTAGTAATCGAAAAGCGGCAGCCGTCCATTTGTATTGCTGGCCGCTCCCGGCCCCGCGAGAGCGTACGCGACGCCGCGCGGACCGTCGGCGAGCATCTTGTTTGCGAGGAGGTCCTCGGCCACCTGCGAGCACATCTCGTCCAGCCATGTGTCGGTCCCGGAGGCGCTTCCGACAACGCTCTTCTGGTAGAAGCTGATCATGTGTTGGAACTCGTGGGCCAGGGTGGAAACCATTTCCATGGGCCAGTAATCCGAAATTTCCCATGTTCCGTCCGGCTCCGCGAACAGCACCGCGTCGATGTAGAACATGATCTTCTGGTTGGAGTATTTCACCTTGCTTGCCTTGAAGTTGTCCTTGGCCCAGAAAAAACCGAGCGTACCCCCGGTTGTGCTGCTGTCATCATCGATGTCAAAAAGCAGGATGTGAATCGTATTACCATAGGACACGCTGGTGATCAGCTCGCCGTAGGAGTCGGCCGCAGCTCCCCACGGAACATCCAGGAAATTGGTCGCCCAGTGGTAAATGTCGGTCGAACCTGCGTTAAGAAATTTTCCGGCAAGGTCGTCAACCATTCCCTGGGTGACCAGATTGGTCTTTGTCCCGCCTGTTGTCCAGCAGTCGTTGGCTACCCAGACGACCAGTGTTTTCCCGTCCGCATCGACGACCTTCCTGCAAGTCGCAGGTATCGTGTCCGAGGTGGATGAGTTCATGAACGTATTCGTCGAGGTGCCGGCGGTGTATGCCCTCATCGGCCCGCCATCAGACTCGTCGATCTCGTATTTCTCCCCTCCCGACTGCTTCTCCAGTCCCAGGCTCTTCCACGGATTTGCATTGAATTCCGTCACCGAGGGCGTGCCCTTCGTCGTCACGGACTTTCGCGCGCCGCCCGATGAGCTCGCCGCGAGCGTGCGTTTCGCGGCGGCACCTGTCGCGTCTTCACGGTTCGCGAGCGAGGGAAAGGTCTTGTCGCTCGAGACGCTCGTGTTGGTGAAGATGAAGTACACGTCCTTCGTGGCGGCAACCAAGTCCAAGGTATAAGAAAGCTCCACGTCACCGCTGGTATCAATTTTATGTACCTCCTGGTCGGCACCCCCGTACGTGTCCGACCTGCTCACCGGCGAGTACGATATCCCCGAATCGCCGCCGCTCCCGCCGCACGAAACGATCCCGGCCAGAAAAACTACCGGTAATAAAATTGCACGGATTTTGCCCTTTGACATTTCTGCCGCCCTTTTCACGGAATAATAATTGCGCAGTAGTTCCACGTTTCTATAT
>CALMJO010000062.1 GCA_937864375.1 uncultured Spirochaetota bacterium | reverse complement strand
GTGTAGCCGCCCCGCGTTTTCTCAAGCGATATCGCGTCGTCGAAGTCCTTCGCGTTCTTCCCGTCGATGGTCACGGTGAGGAGCTTGCGGAAGTCTTTGCGTCCCTTCTTTTCGTGCGCCATGAAGTCGCGGTCGATCCCGGCCAGCTCCTCGTAGTCGCCGTGGGGCTCGGGGATGGAGTGCTTGAGCATGATGCGCCTGAGGTCGAAGTCCTCGTCGTCCGGCGCGAAGGATTCGTTGACGGTGCACTCCTGCATTCCCCCTGAGGTTCCGCCGGTGAGCTGCACGATGCAGAGCTCGCCATTGCGGGGCTCCTGTGCCGCGCGCTGCGCGCATACCTCAACGCCCCCGGGCTGGTCGATGAGCGTGAGGAGCACGCCGTGCTTCGATTTTCCGCTCACGCGCGCGACATAACGGTCCTTCTTGCGTCGCGTGATCTCCGTAACCCGGGCCCAGAGTTCGCCGCTGCGAATTTCCACGAGCTCCGCCCGAACCTGGTCGTTGTTGTGCGCGTTTCCCATTTCCTCGCGCGCCACGAGATACTCGTCGCCGTCCGAGGTGAACAAAATGCCGTTCCCTCGTGAGTCAACGCGTATTCCGCCGGCTATGCGGAACCCCGCTGCGCGGGCGAACCTGCCCTTGTGCTGCTCAAGGTAACCCGCGCGCGCAAGGGCCGCAAGCGTTTCGGATATGCGTTCCTCCTGGTTATGGTCCCGGCGGGACCCGTCCTTTTTCCCCTTTTTGCTCCGAGGGCGCTCTCCGCCCAGCTTCGCCGCGAGCGCGGCTGCGGTGAATGGTCCCTGGATTTTCCTTATGTGCTCGATGATGGTGCGCGATGAAAAGGACGTGCGGTCCCCGTGCGGCTTCCGTGAGTCAGATCTCGTCATTATAATTTCCCCGGCGGGCAAACCTGAGGGAGTCAATTTCTTCCCTCTTGCGTGCAATCTTCGCTTTAATATCCATGATACGGTCCGCCTGGACCGTGAACGCGCCGTCGGCAAGATCCATGGAAGTGGCGCCGCCTTCCTTCTTCGACAGCGCGGTCCTGCCTATTTCGCGCTCGATCCCGGAGGATTCGTCCTCGAGCCTGCGTATCTCGAGAAACAACCGCGCGATCTTCGTATAGTCTTCGGTCCTTTCGACGACCCGTTCGCTGAATTTCAGAAATGCGCTTCCCGCTTCGTTCAGGAGACCCATGCGTGCCACCTCCATGTTCCACGATCAGGGTACCAATGCGGTATTTCTTTGTCAACAGTACAGGCAAAAATAATTGGCCGGGTGTTGGGGGGCGGGCCGCGTCAGGGTAATTCACCGCGCAGCGCCGCGTCACGGGCCCGCGCGATGCCGCCGATCAAGTCCTCGATCGCGGAGGAGACCGTCTCATCGATCGGGACAAAATCGCCGAACCTGCGGGGGAGGGGCGCGCACAGCGCCAGGGGCGCGCCGCTCGTGGGATGCGTGACGATGAGGGTGTGCGCGTGCAGGAGCATCGCATCGTCCATAATGCGCACGGTCGAGCCGTACCGCGCGTCACCTATGACGGGCATTCCTGCGGACGAAAGCTGGATGCGGATCTGGTGCTTGCGTCCCGTGTGGAGCCTCACAAGGAGCAGCGCGTACCGATCGCGGTTCGTGACGAGTGCGTATTCCAGCCGGGCGGGCCTGGTTTCCGCGGTTTCGTGGTCGTGGAGCTCGGGCGCGCCGTCCTCCTTCGCGATATGGCCGGCGAGCTCCGTGAAGCGGCGCGGCTCCCCGCCGGGCATCGCCGCGGGAATGAGGCTCACTGCCGCGATGTAGATCTTCTCGACCCCCCGCTCCCTGAACTGCGCCGACAGCCGGGAGGCGGCCTTGGAAGTCTTCGCGAAGAGCACCACGCCGGAAACCTGCCGGTCAAGACGGTGAACCAGCCCGAGAAAGATGTTCCCGGGCTTGCCGTATTTCTCTCGAAGGAAGGACTTTACCTGGTGCATGAGATGGATCCTGCCGCTCGCATCGCCCTGGACCAGCATGCCCGCCGGCTTGTTCACGGCGATGAGATGATTGTCCTCGTATAGTATTTCAGGGATCGGTTTTACCATGGCGCGGGCGTTTGCCCGACCTCAGGATGTGCGGGCGTGCATTAAAAGCAAGCGAGTTTTCGTTCCTCGCCGCATGCCTCCACGGGGGGTCGCGGGCAAAGGTTTAGTCGGCGTCCAGCACGGCGATCGTCTCGATGTGGAAGGTGCCGGGAAACATGTCAATGAGCGCGAGCGCGGACAGACGGTAGGCGGCCAAGGTGAAAACGCCGCAGTCCCGGGAGAATGTCGAAGGATCGCACGAGACGTAAACGATGCGACGGGGGCGCGCGGAAACGATAACGTCGCATGCGGGAGCGCCCAGACCGGCGCGCGGGGGGTCGCAGATGAGCACCCCGGCGCCGCGGAGCTCGTCCCCCGTCCCTGTCTCTTATACACATCTCCGAGCCCACGAGACCGTACTAGA
>CALMJO010000061.1 GCA_937864375.1 uncultured Spirochaetota bacterium | reverse complement strand
CGCCCACGCCGCCGCGCGCCGTGAAAAGATGCATGAAGCTCGATCCCACGCCGGTGAGGAAGGTCGCGCCGCTCCACAAGAGCGCCATGAGCGCGAGAGACTTCTTCCTGCTCCACCGGTCGCAGAGTACGGACGCCGGCAGGGTGAGCAGCGCCACCACGACGAAGTAGACGGTACCCAGCCAGCCGCACTGGGTGTCCGTGAGGCGGAGGTCATCCTTGATGAGCGGAAGCGTGGCCGAAAGCACCATGCGGTCCATGTAATTTATCACGTACAGCAGCGTCGCAATGACGAGCGTGTATCGCGCAGCGGCGCTGCCAACCGGCGAATCGGTATCCCTTGCGGATGCGGACTTCATGGCGGCCTCCTGGAGTTATTTACTGTCACACGGCGATCGTCAGCGCTTCCAGCGAGTCGGGCGCGTCCGTGAGCCGGGCGTACCCGTCGGCGGTGACGAGCACCGTGTCGGAGTGGCGGTACCCGCCCTGCCCGGGGATGTAGATGCCGGGCTCGATGCTTATGAGCATCCCTTCCTCCAGCGTTCTCGTGTCGCCCAGGGCGACGTACGGCGCCTCGTGCCCGGTGATGCCCAGCCCGTGGCCGGTCCGGTGCAGGATGTACTTTTCATAACCTGCGTCGATGATGACCTGCCGGGTCTGCCGGTCGATCTCCTCCAGCACGGCGCCGGGCTTCACGAGCGAGTATGCCTTCTCCCGCGCGCGCATCATCGTCTCGAAGGGCTTCCTGGCATGATCGGGGACACTTCCCAGGAAGAAGGTGCGCTCCACCTCCACGCCGTAGCCGTTCACCTGCGAGGTGACGATCGACACGTGAGGGCCGCCCTGTTCCATGGCCGTGAGGGGCGTGGGCACCAGGTGCGGGTCGTGCGAGATCGAGGGCGGCCACACGGCGCCCACGAACTTGCAGGCGATCAGGTTCGCGTCCTGGATTTCGCCCAGCACCTTTCCCATCATGAGGCGCACCACCTCCCCGTAAATGAGTACTTCCAGCCCTCCGGGCCTGGTCACCTCCAGGAGCTTGCGGTGCCCCTCGTTGATCACGGAGCACGCATGCACCGTGCGCCCGATCTCGTAAGCAGTCTTGACCAGCCGCACGTCGTCGATGATGTCCTCGATCACGTACGTCCCCGGGGTCTGGGCCGCGATGCCGGCCGGAAGCGCGGACTCGATTCCCACCTTCGCCTTCGCGGGGATGAGCGTTTTATAAAGGTCGAACCAGTTCTGTCCCGTCGGCGAGGGGAACTCGTAGTAGGTCACATACGCCAGGTCGCAGCGCGCCCGCGTCTTCACGTGCGACGACTCCAGGAGCGGGCAGAGCATCACGGGAGTTCCGGATGCCGCAATGACCATGATGAAGGGACGCTCGTGGACGTTGTTTGCGAAATTCGTGAGATAATAGATGTTCACCGGGTCAAAGGCCACGTAATAATCGAGCCCCTTCTCCTTCATGAGTGCACGGACCTGTGCGAGCCTTCCGGCGAGTTCGTCCTTGTCGGGAGCGGCGGTAATGGGAGCGGGCAGCGTGGGCATTGGGTTTCCTCCAGGTGCACGGTATGTGGAGCGGCGATGATCGCTCATCGCTTGCGATGATACGCATACGGCGGCGTAATGCAATCAGAATTCAGGGCCGTTTCTCGTTTCTAACACTAAAACAGGCATTGCTATGCATACCAGTTCAGTATCACCACGAATTAACACGAATATTTTATTCGTGTTAATTCGTGTTCATCCGTGATTAATTCAAAGCATGATATTCTATTTTTTCATGCTTTCCGGGTAACGGCACGACGTCATGCTGAACTCACATGGAAAAGAATATTTTGTACACCGGCCACAGGATGAGGTTCGCGATCACCCTGAAAAAGGTCCATCGGTCCTCCCGCGGGATCCGGTCCTGTACCGGGGGAACGCGCGCGATCGTCCCCGTTCCCTTCTGGTACCAGTACGCGGTGCTCGACCAGTCGTCGGAGCGCCGGTTCGCATGCCCGTGCTCCACGGTGACGCGGATTGATTTCGTGAAGGTTACCGGGTCCAGCACATGGTAGCGGTAATACGTTATCTTTGAGGCCCAGTTCACGCCGCCGGGAAGGATGATCCCGTGCCACGGCGCGTTGTATTCCTGCGTGGGACAGAACGCGCCGGAAAAATAGTCCTCGGTGCCGGTGCCGTGGATGCGCGGCGGCCAGGGCTCGTCGTCCACGAAGATCATGTCGTCGCCCTCGCCCGGCCAGTCCCAGTACCACGAGAGCCGCTGGTTATGGATGTTCACGTTGCATCCCACGTAATGCCCTTCTCCCTTCGCCTCGAGGATCACGTAGTTGCCCTCCCCCGACGCGTGCTTCCCGCCGTCCTGGAACTCCATGGGGCCCATGCCGTCGTCGGAAATGCCCGCGGTGATCTCGCGGTTCCACGAGGCGTGAAAGCGAAGCGCATCCTGTCCCACGCGCCCGTACTCCTCCCAGTCCACGTAAAAGTAGAGCTTGATGCCCTCCTCGCACTCGTTCGTCACCTCGATCCTCGCGCCGTGCGCGAAGGGCATGGGGAACCAGCAGTTGAAGCCCGTCCCGTTTTCCGGGCTCATCTGCAGGGGCGCGCTCGTAAAGTTCTTGCAGATACCGTGCCCCATGCCGAAGAAATCCCCGATGGGGGCCTCGACGCTCGGCTCCGCGGCGCCGTCCCAGAACATGCGGATCACAATCTTGCGGGGAAAGTATTCCTCGGGCCTGCCGTCCCTGCCGGCCGGGCCGATGGTGCACCATATGTGCCGTATGCAGCCGGGAGAATTCGTCCGCGCGATCACGCGTGTTTCGCCGGAAGGGATCTTCCAGCTGTCGTCGTTGCCGCCGCTCGTGTCGTAGCTCGAGAACCGCTTGCGGACGAAATCGCGCGCGAGGGCAAGCGATTCCAGCTCGCCGCGCCCGGTGAGCGTCGACGCGCCCTGCGCAAGACCGTCGCTTCCCCCGGGGGAACCGACCGTCGCGAGCATGATCACGAGCGCCGGGAAAACAACCCACAAATGCCTTGTCATGTTTGACCTCCCGTAATTTCGCATGGAGACCGGAGCGCAAAGAGCCTGATGCCGTGTCCACGGGAAAGGGACGCTCCCGTTCACGGCGACACCAGTATATGCGGCACGGCGTGCGCCGTCAATACCGCGATTGCCCATGCGTCCAGTTGCGCGGATGCCGGGTGAAGCGGCGCCGCGTGAAAAGGAAAATAATTTCCATAGCACCGCCCGGGGACCGGGGGGGGGCCGAGTGGGGAGCCCGGTGTCCCGTGTACGCGCGCAGCCCGCGGCGGCACACGCATCTCCCGCGGAATGGCGCCTGGAAATAGAAAAAGCGCCCCCGTGGGAAGCGCTTTCCGGTCGGCACCCCGAATAATGCTACGGCCGGGGAATGCGCTTCGCCCCCTCGGAGAGGCCCGACTTGAAGAGCTTCGAGAAGAGATCGGGGTCCAGCACATAGAAGAGCCCGCAGGCCGCGAGGAAGATCACCACCGCGAGCCACTTGGTATACATCCCGCCCGTGCGCTTGAGAAGCATGATCGCGAGGACCCCAATGACCACCGGCCCGGCCATCCGGATGTCGACCGCTGGGAGCGAGGCGGCGAACGAACCCAGGAACTGCATGATGTTGACCTGGATGTTGAAAATGATGAGCACGGCCTCGACGACGATGGCGGCCGCGATGCCCCAGGACGCTAGCGTGGTCGTGGCGCCCTCGGTACGGTATACCTCGTAGGCCACAGCGGGGAGCATCCCGGCGAGGATTACCAGCGGGAGGGACTTCCACCATCCCAGGAGGACCAGGAGCGCCGCGACAATCGTGAGCGCAAGGCATATTACGAATGCATTCTTGGTACTTTTAGCCATTATGAAGACCCCTGCATTTGAATTGTTCCATTTTAATAATCGTTTAGGCCCAAAAATCAACCAGAAAAGGGCTCTGACCCCTGTTTACCGGCCTGAATTTCAAATTTTCTGAAAAAAAGCTTGATTAAAATACCTACGGTAGGTATCTTGAATCAGGTAACTACTATGACCAGGAAGGAAAGCAAAGAAAAGCGGATGGCCGACATCCTCGATTCCGCGATCAGCGAATTCGTGGAAAAGGGATACGAGAACGCATCCATGGAATCCATCGCGGAGCGCGCGGGAATCACCAAGGGAGGCGTCTACTATCACTTCACGAGCAAGGACGACATCCTCATCAAGGCGAACGAGCGCTTCATGGAGCCGGTCCTGGAGATCATGACCCAATCCGCGGCATGCCCCTCCTCAGTACAGGGCCTCACGCGCTACATCGAGGGCTACCTGGCGTACTGGACCGGGCACCACCGGGAGCTCACCTTCATCTTCCTCACCCTCACCAAGACCATGTCCAACCGCGCCCTCTGGCCGCTCTACAGCGGCTACACCGGCCAGTGCACTTCATTCTTCGAGGCGCTCTACCGGAAGGGGATCGATGCCGGCGAGTTCCGCGCCCTCGACCCGGCGGCGGCGGCGCTTGCGCTCATGGCCGCGCTTGACGGCGTGACCGCGTACATCGTCATGGACGATCATCTCACGCTGGAAGGCGTAATCGCTCATTTCCGGGCCACGTTCATCAATTCTTTCAGGGAGGCGAATCATGAAGGGTAAACCGGGCAGGACCGTCAGGACTGGCATAGGGGACACGCCAGGCATGCCGGTCATCGATTACGGAAAATGCTCGTCCTGCGGCCTGTGCGTCAGGGTGTGCAAATCGTTCACTATCATGGACGACGGCGGCTCGCCCCGGGTCGTTCCCGACAACGGCCTGGGCTGCATCGCCTGCGGGCAGTGCATGGCCGTGTGCGCGAAGGGCGCCGTCACCGTGCGCGGCAGGGCTCTGACCCCTGCCGACTCGTTTCCCCTTCCTCCGCGCGGGAAGTGCGCCACGGCGGACGCGCTTGAAAATCTCTTCCTCGCGCGCCGCAGCGTGCGGGAGTTCGCGAACAGGGTCCCGGAAAAACCGCTGGTCGAGCGCATGCTCTCCATGGCCGCAAGCGCCCCCATGGGAATCCCTCCCTCCGACGTGGGCGTCGTCGCGGTCCATGGGTTCGAACGCGTGCAGGAATTCGCCGGCGACATTATCGGGGAATTCCGGAAATGGCAGATGTTCTCCAACCCCTTTGTGCTGCGCCTCTTCTCCCTCTTCATGAAAAAAACGGAAGCCGAGTCAATGCGTGATTTCATCCTGCCGGCAACGAGCATGATGATCGGAGCTCGGGAGTCGGGCACGGACCTGCTCCTCTACCACGCGCCCGTTGCGCTTCTCTTCCACCAGTCGCCCTATGCCGACCCGGCTGACGGCACCATCGCGTGCACATACGCCATGATCGCCGCCGAATCGCTGGGACTTGGGACGTGCATGATCGGGACCGTCTCCTTCGCGCTCAACCGCAGGAAGGATTTAAAGGAAAAATGGGGCATCCCCGCGGAAAACACGGTCAGCATGGCCATGATCATGGGGCACCCTGCGTTCAGGTATGCGCGCGGCATCAGGCGGCGTTTTTCGTCGGCGGTATTCAGGTAGGGGGCCGAATCGCTTTTCCCGCTCCAGGGATGCTTCCCGCAGTCAAGACCTCGATGCGCGCAAGTGCGCGCGTCGGGCCGCGATTATTCGCGAGGAAAGACATAACAATGCCTTTAAGCCTGCTCTCTGCATCGAAACACGTCGAGAGCCCCGGTCACGCCCACGGTTTTTCTCCGGTAAAACCGTCTCCCGTGAAACAAAGGGAGGGACGCCGGCGCCCCTCCCTTTTTGCATCAATACTCCATCGCGTTTATCCGATCCTGGGCACGTCCTTCAAAGCCTGGTCGATCAGTTCCTTCGGGTACTCGTAGTCCTCGAGCTTGCCGGAAAGGAACATGTCGTAGGACGCGAGGTCGAAGTGGCCGTGACCGCTCAGGTTGAAGACGATCGTCTTCGCCTTGCCCTCTTCCTTCGCGCGTATCGCCTCGTCGATCGCGACGCGGATCGCGTGGGAGGATTCCGGGGCCGGGATGATTCCCTCGGTCCTCGAGAAGAGGATCGCCGCCTCGAAACAGCCCGTCTGCGGCACCGCGACCGCCTCTACAAGGTTCTCGTGTTTCGCGAGGCTCACCAGCGGTGACATGCCGTGGTACCTGAGCCCGCCCGCATGAATTGTGGGCGGGATGAAGCCGTGGCCCAGGGTGTACATCTCCACGATGGGCGCCATCTTCGCCTCGTCGCCAAAATCGTAGATGAATTTTCCCTTCGTGAGGCTCGGGCAGGCCGCCGGCTCCACCGCGACCACGCGCACCTTCTTTCCATTTATCTTGTCCTGGACGAACGGGAAGCCCAGTCCCGCGAAGTTCGATCCTCCCCCGGCGCACGCGATCACCACGTCCGGATAATCGTCTACCATCGCGAGCTGCTTCTTCGTCTCGAGCCCTATGATCGTCTGGTGAAGACATACGTGGTTCAGCACGCTGCCCAGCGCGTAATGCGTGTCGGCGTTCATCGCCGCGACCTCGACCGCTTCGCTTATGGCGATGCCCAGGCTCCCCGGATTGTCCGGGTTTTGCGCGAGGAGCCCTCGTCCCACGTTCGTGAGGGGGCTCGGGCTCGGATCGACCTTCGCGCCCCAGGTCTGCATCATGAACTTGCGATAGGGTTTCTGGTCGTAGCTCACCCGCACCATGAACACCTGCAGATCGATGCCGAACATGTCGCACGCGAGCGCGAGGGCGCTGCCCCACTGGCCGGCCCCTGTCTCGGTGGAAATCTTCCTGATTCCCTCCTTCATGTTGTAATACGCCTGCGGCACCGCGGTGTTGAGCTTGTGGCTCCCCGCCGGCGATACGCCCTCGTACTTGAAATAGATCTTCGCGGGCGTCCCGAGCTTCTGCTCCAGCCGGCGCGCGCGGATGAGGGGCGACGGCCTCCACAGGTGGTAGATCTCGAGCACCTCTTCCGGGATGTCGATGTACCGCGCTTCGCTCATCTCCTGTTCAAGAAGGCCCATGGGAAAGAGCACCGCCAGCTCCTGCGGGGTTACGGGCTGCCCGGTCTGGGGGCTGTAGGGCGGGCTCAGGGGCCTTGGCAGGTCCGGGATGATGTTATACCACTGCCGGGGCATTTCCTTTTCGGGTAACAGAATCTTGTACGATTCTTTTGGCATATACTCCTCCTTTGATTTGATATCTAATCCCGGGTCCGCGCCTGGCGTGATTCCCGGTATAAGCGTTCACGGCAATAAAAAAAGGCTGCGGTTTTTATCCGCAGCCCTTTTGCTTGTTCACCCTGAAAGTTCGTCTATGCGCGCAAGGAAGCACACGGATACTTATGTCCGTTGCGCCACCACCAAGCCTGGGAAACCATATTCTTCTTCGCGTGCATCTCGATTCGTTCCATATCGTGGGCGTACCATACAAATAATCCCGTGAAATTGTCAAGCATATTTCCCGGAGCCGACCTGACGGCGAAGGCCCGTCCCTATTCCGGTTTCGTCTTTCCCGAGTGCGGATGGAAGCGCATGTAGGTTTTCTTAAGGCGCTCCTTGGTGGTATGCGTGTAGACCTGGGTAGTGGAAATATTTTTATGGCCCAGCATCTCCTGCACCGCGCGTATGTCGGCGCCGCGGTTGAGGAGCTCGGTCGCGAAGCTGTGCCTGAGCACGTGGGGAGAGACCTTCGCGAGCACCTCGGACGCGCGCGCCCGCGAGGACACGATGCCGAATATGCCCCGCTCGGTGAGTCGTCCCCCGTTGTTGTTCACGAAGAGCGGATCGGTGATCGAGCCGAACCGGCGACCCCGCTCGGCGAGGTATTCACGAATCCCGGCCACGCTCTCCCCGGTGAGGAATACCATGCGCTCGTGCGAGCCCTTGCCCTTCACGCGCAGCATGCCGTTCTCAAGATCCAGTCCCGCCATGCCCGCGGCTGCAAGCTCGGACACCCGGGCGCCCGACGAATAAAAGGTCCTGAGCAGCGCGCGGTCCCGGAAGTCAATGAAGCTCTCAACCGGAAAATCCAGGATGGATTCCACCTGCTCCAGGTAGAGAAAGCGCGG
>CALMJO010000060.1 GCA_937864375.1 uncultured Spirochaetota bacterium | reverse complement strand
TTCCCGGAAGATTTTATTCATGAACGGCGGAATTAAAGTCGCGCTGCTCGTGCGCGACGCCGGCGCCTGAGGGCGCGCGCAAAATTTACACGGCCGCCCGCGCGGGCGGCCCCTGTACCGGAGGCACCATGGCCCAAGCAAAAAGCATACCCTCGCGCAGCGAAACCCGCCCCGAACACCGGTGGGACCTCACGCCGCTCTTCCCGGACGACGCCGCCTGGGAGGCGCTGTTCCGCGATCTCGAATCCGGCATGGCGCGATATGCGGAATTCAAGGGGAGGCTGGGCTCGTCGGCGGACGCGTTTTTTGAGGCGATCGGGTTCGACCTCTCGCGCGCGCGCGAGGCCGAGCGCCTCTACACCTATGCGCACCTGGTGAGCGACGAGGACAAGACCGCGCAGGCGGGGCTCTCCATGTACGGCAGGGCCATGAACCTCTACACGCGCCTGTCCGAGGCGTCGAGCTTCATGGTCCCCGAGATTCACGCCATCCCGGAAAACGTCATGCGGGGCTTCCTGTCCGACCGCCGCGCAGCGCCGTACGCGTTCCACCTGGAAAAGATCCTGCGCACCGGTCCTCACACGCGCTCCCCGGAGGTCGAGGAGGTGCTCGCCATGGGCGGCGAGCTCGCGCAGGCCCCCCAGCAGATATTCGGCCAGCTCGACAACGCGGACATGCGCTTCGGGACGATCACGGACTCCCGGGGCGGACAGGTCGAGCTCAGCCATGGAAATTTCATCTCGTTTCTCATGGATCCCGTCCCGTCCGTGCGCAGGAACGCGTTCCACGCCTACTACGCCGCGTACGACGCCCACCGCTACAGCATCGCCGCGGCCCTCTCCCAGTCCATGAAAAAAGACGCCTTCTACGCGCGCGTGCGCAGGCACGCCTCGTGCCGCGCGTCGTCGCTCTTCCAGGACGCCGTGGACGAGTCGGTCTACGACAACCTTATAGCATCCGTGCGCGGGAACCTCGCGCCGCTCTTCGATTATCTGCGCTACCGGAAAAAGGCCCTGGGGCTTTCCCATCTCCACTTCTACGACACATACGTGCCCATCGTCGTGGACCTCCCCTTCCATATGGGCTACGAGGAGGCGGTCGAGACCTGCGTGCAGGCCCTCGCGCCCCTTGGCGAGGACTACACGGGAGTTCTCCGCGACGGGCTCCTGGGCGGCTGGGTGGACCGCTACGAAAACCGGGGCAAGCGCAGCGGGGCCTACTCGTCCGGCTGCTACGACTCGCCGCCCTACATCCTCATGAACTACCGCGACGACACCATCAACAGCCTCTACACGCTCATCCACGAGGCGGGCCACTCCATGCACTCGTACTTTTCGCGGAAGGCGCAGCCCTACCAGTACGGGGACTACACGATCTTCGTGGCCGAGGTGGCCTCGACCTTCAACGAGGTGCTCCTGAGCAATCACCTGCTGGAGAAGCACCGCGGCGACCCGCGCATGCGGGCCTACATCCTCAACCGCGAGATTGACGACATCCGCGGCACGCTCATCCGCCAGACCATGTTCGCCGAGTTCGAAAAGAACGCCCACGCGCTCGTGGAGTCGCACGATCCCCTCACGCTGGAGACGCTGCGCGGCATCTACCGCGAGCTCCTGGAGGCGTATTTTGGCGACGCGATCGTCATCGACCCGGAGCTGGAGCTCGAGTGCCTGCGGATCCCGCATTTCTATTCACCCTTCTACGTGTACAAGTACGCAACGGGAATCTCCGCGGCAATCGCGCTCGCGGGCAGGGTCTCACGCGGCGAGCCCGGAGCGCGCGACCGTTACCTGCGCTTTCTCTCCCTGGGCGGGTCCATGTTCCCCATCGAGGCGCTGCGAGAGGCGGGGGTCGACATGTCGGGCCCGGCGCCGGTGCGCGAGGCGCTCGCGCATTTTGGCAGCCTTGTGCGCAGTTTCATCGAGATTCACGGGAACCTGTAGGGTCGCACGGCGGGTGCTTTTTATTCGAATATGATGCGGTGCTGTCTCTGTCGCCTCTTCGCGTCCTTCTCGGAGAACACCTTTTCGCCCGTGAAGGGATCCATCCCCGTCCAGTACATGGCCGACGACGGCGTGAGCGGGAGCGGGATGAATGCCTGCACCTGCTCCGGGATGAAATGAAATACCTCCCGCACCCTGTCCCTCGCCGCGCGCATGTCGGCGTCCCGGGAACCGGGGTGGCACGACATGAGGTAGGGGACCACATAAAGTTTCTTCCCGGCGGACCTGGCCGCGCTGAAGAATTTTTTCATGAAGTCTTCAAGGTCCACCAGGGGCGCCTTCCTCATCGCGCGCAGCACCTGCGGGCTCGTATGCTCGGGCGCGATCTTGAGCTGCCCTCCCACGTAGTTTTTCAAAAGCTCGTCCAGGCACGAGGGATCGTCCCTCATTAATAAATCGTAGCGAATCCCCGAGCCCACGGAGACATGCTTCACGCCGCGTATTTTTTTCACCGCGCCCAGGAGCGCCAGCCACGCGCGCGTGTTCACGCGGAGATTGGGGCACAGGTCCGGGTAGGTGCAGCTGTCGCGCGCGCACTTCCAGTCGGCCGCGCACTCCGTGCCGTACATGTTCGCCGAAGGCCCTCCCACGTCGCGCACGTGCCCGGAAAAATCCGCGTCCGCCGCGAGCGCCCGCGCCTCGTCCAGCACCGACTCCACGCTCCTCCGGACGATGCGCCTCCCCTGGTGCAGCGACAGCGAGCAGAAGGCGCATCCCGACACGCAGCCGCGGTGCGAATTCAGGGAATCCCTGATCATCTCGAAGGCGGGAATCTTCTTTTCCCCGTACGAGGGATGCGGCCTGTGCGTGAAGGGAAGCGCGTAGATCGCGTCGAGCCCGGGGCCCGTCTGTCTCTCCTGCGGGTATTGCACGATCCAGCGCGTGCCCGAGGGCATCGCGAGCGTTCGATGCTGGTTTTTCACGAATTCGCGGCAGAAGGCAAGATGGGCGCTCGCGTCTGTGACTACGTCCTCTTCCGGGGGAAGGACGAGGGCGTTCTCCGGGAGCTCGCGCGCGATCTCTACCGTGCCCGGGATCCAGGAAATATTTTTCCCGTCGCGAAGCCTCCGGGCGATAGTGACCACCTGTATCTCTCCCATGCCGTAGACCAGCGC
>CALMJO010000059.1 GCA_937864375.1 uncultured Spirochaetota bacterium | reverse complement strand
TTCATAATACCATCTTATAGCACATTATTTACCCACTCACAAGCCGGAAGCGCCTATTACTTCATACTCGTCGCTTCTTTGCATTTTTGATTAAACATCAAGGGCCCTGAGTCCTCGTTCCGTAAAAAGTTCCCACGCGACCTGCAACTGCTGCGGCTGTTCCTGTTTTTCCATGCGGATGGGCTTGCTGTACAATAATCCCGACATGCTGCGTTCGAACTATGTCGCGGAGGTGGATTAGTTTGCTGTCAGCGTTCCAGGTCCCTGCGGTTGCTCCACTGAAGCAGACAGCTGATTGAGTTGACGGCGTCCTGGATCGTATTGAATACGGACAGGCCTGCCTTCCGGAAAATGGTCATCATGCGGATGCGCGTCTCCTCAAGGTCCAGGCTGTTTTCCATGCAGCGGTTCATTACCGGAATCACCGGTTTGCGGATTTCCGGCAGTATCTCGATTATCCGCCCCGGCCCGCTTTCAATCTGATCCCGCTGGAATTTGCACACGAAGTCCAGCGAGATGTAGGGGATTATCACGTCGATATTTTCGTCGGTGTCCATGGCCCTGATCGCATGCGACAGGACATCGAAGCTGAATCCGTGAAATCCCAGGTCCACGGGATTGACCGTGCTGGTATTGACGTCCGAGATGTGTTGCCCTATCAGATCCTGGGCCTTTTGCGAAAGCTCGGGCAGGATCAGCCCGTGACGCGAGGCCAGGTCGGCAAACAGCACAGACGTCCCGCCTCCCGCTCCCAGGAATCCGATCCGGTTGCCCCGCGGCATTTTAATGGAGGTGGCCATCATCATGATGTCCATGAGCTTCTCAAAATGGTCTACCTCGATGCACCGGCATTGCCGCATCGCGGCGGCCCAGACATGGTGCGCCCCCGCCATGGCCCCGGTGTGCGATGCGGCGGCCCTGGCGCCTTCCGGCGTTGTGCCACCCTTGAGAATGGCCAGCGGTTTTTTTCGCGTAACGGCGCGTACAGTGTTGAAGAACTTCGTTCCGTCCTTGATATCCTCGATATAGGCCGCAATGGCCTTTACGGAATCATCCGCGGCCAGGTATTCAAGGTAGTCCTCGACTTTAAGATCGATCTGGTTGCCGTAGGAGACGACCTTGTTCAGGGCGATATAACGCGAATCGGCCATGCCGACGAAATTGCTGGTAATGCCGCCGGACTGTCCCAGAAAGGCGATCTGCCCCGGGCCTTCCTGGCGGATATACGGATCAAACGTGATACGCCCGTCCGTGCAATGTACGCCTATGCAGTTGGGCCCCACGATCCTGACATTGCCGCGGCGGGCCGCTTCCAGCATCTCTTTTTCCAGGCCGCCGTTGCCCGTCTCGGAAAAGCCCGAGGTGAAAAAATGCATGAATTTCACGCCCCTTCTCACCGCCGCTTCTATGGTTTCCACAACCATCCGCGCGGCCACCGAAACGATTACTAGGTCCACCGCCTCCGGAAGGGCATCAATGGAGGGATAGGCCTTAAGGCCATTGATCTCCTGGTAACCGGGGTTGACCGGGTAGAGGCGCCCCCGGTAGCCCAGGTTTTGAATCATCTGGAAATAGGGGAGCTTGCCGCCTCCGATTTTTGGGGACGCGCCCACAACGGCGACGCTTTGCGGATAGAAAAGCCTGTCTAGATCCATATGCGCTCCTGAAACTCACGTGCGGTGGTCACGTAACATTACGTTTCGAACCCGGGCTGACGCTTTGATGAAACCACAGATAATTTAAAAGCAAATATATCAAGGTTTATTTTTCAATGTCCGGGTTAACCCCGGAATTCAAAAAGGGAAATAGTTTTGGCAGGTACAAGCTCCGCAAAAAAATATAATCACGGAACAGGAGATCGAGGTCTTCGCGGGGGTGCTCGCGGGACTGTTGAAAAAATTCTCGGGAGGATCACAATGAGCACGGCACTCAGGATTTACTCGAAGCTGGAGCGCATTCCCGGCGGCAGGGCGCATTTTTCGAAAATCGTCTGCCTCAAGGCCCCTGCTTCGGGACCATTCATCCCCGCTTCGCGTCGCTCAGGCCGGGCTACGGCGAGGTGCGCATGAAGAAGCGCCGGAGCGTCCAGAACCACCCGGGATCGGTGCACGCGCTGGCAATGGGAAACCTCCGCGAGCCCGTCGCGGGGATGACGCTCGACGTGTCCGTCCCGGGGAACATGCGCTGGTTTCCCAAGGCCATGAACATCGAATACCTCAGGATCGCCCGGACAAATATAACCGCGACCTGCGCCATTTCCGGTATCGATCTCGCAGTGCCCGGCGATTACCCGGTCGTCGTTTCGGTGACGGACGAATCGGGGACCGAGGTGGTTCGCGCGACCATCACCATGCACGTGTCGCGGAAAGCCAATCGGACCCCTGCCCGCTGACGCCCGCCCCGGAAGCTTATCCCAAAAAGGCGATCGCGAGTATCCCGGCGACCATGATGAGCCCCGCCGCGATGCGCGCCCTCGCCCCCTCCTCTCCCAGCAGCAGCACGCCAAAGACGATCCCGAAGAGGAGGCTCGTGCGCTTCACCGCGATCATGTAGCTCACGAGGACGAGCCTGAGGGCCATCATGTGGAAGGTGAGCATCACCGCGGAAAGCAGGCCTATGAGCATGAGCCGCGGCGCGAGCACCGCGCGCATTTTCCCCGCACGGGCCAGCATCACGGCGTAGACAAGCGCGATGAGCGAGAAATAGCTGGCGGGAAAGAACGCCACGCTCGAATACAGGACCCCCAGCTTTCCAAAATTCGCGGTGATGCTGTAGAGAAACGCCGCGAGAAGCATGAGGAGCGGGCCGCGCTCGCGCGCGAGCGATTTGATGGGCGCAAAGAAACCTTCGCGGAGCGCGCCCGCATTTAAAATATACGCGCCGCAGACGATCAGGATTATCCCCGCGATCCCCCAGGGCCGCGGGAACTCTCCCAGGATCACCGGCGAGGTGAGCAGGAGGAACACCGGCGTGAACGAGAGAAACGGCACCGTCAGGGAAAGGGGCGAGAGCGAAATCGCGCGGATGTATAACAGGATCGCCGCGAGCTCGAGCGGCGCCGCGCACACGTACACGCTCCAGATGCGGGGATCAACGGGGGGAAAGCCCTCGATGGCCGTGAAGGCCCAGAGCACGGGGACGGCGAGCCCCGTGCGCGCGAAGGCTATCTCCAGGGCCGAATGATCCGCGCAGAATTTTTTCGTGCACAGGTCGCAGAGCGCGAGGAAGAACGCGCACAGCAGCGCATAGATGATCCATGTGAAATCCACCTTTCCTCCTGGTCCGCTTCTACGAAAGCATGCGCGATTCCACCGTGCAATCGTTTTTCCGCGAAGCACGCGCGCCTTACCCGGCTTGTCGGACCGGAGCACCTGTCTGTGTGCGGTGTTCCTGGCTGGAATATGAGAAATTTGTGAATTTGCTGCAGATATTTTGACGTTACGCGTATTCGGCTGTATTTTAATCTCGTCGCAGCCATATGTATGCCGCCATCAATACCTCAGGGATACACATTAAATTTTAAGCCTCCAACCTGGGGGCTTTTTGCCGGGGAAGGGCAGCTTCAAGAAGGAGCTTGCTTCCGGGAAGCGGGGTTATGTCCGGGAACTCTTC
>CALMJO010000058.1 GCA_937864375.1 uncultured Spirochaetota bacterium | reverse complement strand
ATGTCCCCTCATCCTTTTATGCAACTTTTTTCTGAGTTTTTAGAGGTGCCCTTTAGAATTTCACCCGGCCTTCCGCCAAGGATATCCGCAATGTCGCTCACATCCGTCAAGTCCAGGAAACCGCGATTGGCGTAAATAACCTGGCGATTGCCGTTGAGGACCGCGACCGCGGAGGCTATAGCGTTGAACACCAGATCGAACTGCCCGCGCACGAGCTCATATTCGGCGCGCACCACGGAATGGTCGCTGCGCTGGGGTGGGGCGAATCTCGTGGTGAGGTCGGTCGTCATGGTTATTCCGCCTGGTGCGTACGAGCGTTATCTATACTCTATCACGAGGGGCGCGTACAGTCCAGAATTTTGCTCCCCGTGTGAGGACGTTGGCGGGCTTTTGCAGGGACGGTGCATCCCCGCCGGAAATGACCCTGTAAGTTGAACGTGACGGCGGACGGTCGCCCGGAAAAAATGAAAATATGGACTACCATTCTTTTATTGAACCACGAATGGACACCAATGAACACCAATGAACACCAATGAACACCAATGAACACCAATGAACACCAAATGGATATTCGTGTCCATTGGTGGTTATACTGAACCATTTCGCATAACAATGCCTGTTTTTGTGTGAGAAATGATGCGGGGAAAATCCGGCGGCCCGGAAACGCCGGGCCGCCGTTGCGCGCGGTGCGCTAGTGGGCGCCTCCGCCCTGGGCCTTTACTTCGCGCGAGGGATCCAGGAAACGCACCTGGTTTCCCACGAGCTTGAGCTTGGACTGGGTCTTCCCGTCCTTGCCCTCCCAGCGGTCCTGCCGCAGGCTCCCCGCTACCAGCACGTGCTTTCCCTTGGTCACGCTCTTTGCGCAGAGATCCGCGGTCTTTTCCCAGGTCTCGATGTCGATGAACGACACCCGGGGCGATGCGTCCGGGTTTGAGAAATGGTTGATCGCCACCGAAAACATGCAGATGTTCTTGCCCGTCTTCGTGGTCCGCATTACCGGATCGTGGGTCACGTATCCCTCGATCGTCGCCGCAGTGTAATTTTGCATCCTCTTCTCTCCTTGTGTTGATGTGCTTTCTCTTCATACGCGCGAGAGGGGATTAATTTGAAATTTTTTGTAAAAAAAGCGTATTTTCGGCCTGTCTCTCCCGGCGCGTGCGTCCCGTGCGCAAAGCCGCTTGAAAAAAATGAACGGTCTGCATATATTCGTATCGCGGACGGAGGATTTGTACCATGCAGGAGATGGGAGTGATTGCGGCATGCCTTGCCGCGGGTATTTATATAGTAATTAAAACCATGCGAAGCATCCGGGACCGGAATGCATGCCGGTGCGAGGAGTGCCCGGTTAAGGACTGCGAGAGCCGGAGGCAGGCGCTTTTTTCTCTTGACGCGGGGGCTCGCGATAAGTAAACAATAATCTTCCCATTGTTTAGAAAAGGAGCGGCATCATGGATGAGGCATTACGACGCGCGGCTGAAATCTTGCGCGACTCGCGCCACTGCATCGCGCTCACCGGGGCGGGCATCTCGGTCGAAAGCGGGATTCCCGATTTCCGCAGCGCCTGCGGCCTGTGGCAGAAGTATGATCCCATGGAATACGCGCACATAGACAATTTCAGGCGCAATCCGGAAAAGATCTGGAAGATGGTGTTCGACCTGATCGATCTCACCTCGACGGCGAAGCCAAATCCCGCGCACGAGGCACTCGCCCGGCTCGAGGAGCGCAACGTGCTCAAATCCATCGTTACGCAGAACATCGACAACCTTCACCAGGCCGCGGGGAGCCGGAACGTAATCGAGTTCCACGGGAACGCGCACCAGCTCGACTGCCTGTCGTGCGGGGCCGGCTACCGTGCGGACGAATTCAGCCTGAACGGCACCCCGCCGCGCTGCCGCGCCTGCGGGAAGATCCTCAAGCCCGGCGTCGTCTTCTTTGGAGAGATGATCCCGCAGCAGGCGCTCCTCGAGTCCGAGCGCGAGTCCCGCGCCGCGGACGCGGTGCTCGTGATCGGGACCTCCGCGGTGGTCTAT
>CALMJO010000057.1 GCA_937864375.1 uncultured Spirochaetota bacterium | reverse complement strand
GACCTTCAAGGACGTATCGGAAAGCGTGCGCGCCGAGGAGGACCTACGTCGCTCGCGGGACGAGGCTAACGCAGCGAACCGCGCCAAGAGCGAGTTCCTGGCAAACGTGAGCCACGAGGTCAGGACGCCCATCAACAGCATCATCGGGTTCCTGGACCTCCTCGCGGAAACACGGCTGGGCAGGACCCAGGAGGAATACGTGAGAATCGGGCGCCAGAGTGCGCAGACGCTCCTGGAAATAATCGACGACATACTGGATTATTCAAAGATCGAAAAGGGGAAGATCGAAATCGCGCCGCACGAATTTGACCCTATGAACGCCTTCGAGTCGACGATCGAGATCTTTTCCGCGCGCGCGCTCGCGAAGCGCATCTCCCTTCACGCGTTCATCGATCCGCGGATGCCGGGGAGCCTCGTGGGCGACGAGCTCAGGATCAAGCAGGTGCTGAACAACCTGATCGGAAACGCGGTCAAATTCACGCCGGAAGGCGGTGAAATATTCGTCGAGGTGGCAAGGGGCGACGAAACGGAACGCGCATGCCCGCTGCATTTTTCCGTGAAGGACAACGGCATTGGCATACCCGAGGACAAGCAGCACATCATCTTCCAGTCGTTTACCCAGGCCGATTCGTCGATCGCGCGCACGTACGGAGGAACGGGGCTTGGCCTTGCGATCAGCTCCAACCTCGTGGCGCTCATGGGAGGGGTCCTGGGGCTGGAAAGCCGTGAGGGATTTGGAAGCACGTTTTCATTCACGCTCCTCCTGCCCGTGGGAACGAAGAGGGAATATGCCCGCAGCGTGTCAGGGCGAACGGTGTGCGCAGCCGTACTCGCAGCGGGGGAGTCGATTGGTCTTGGCGAAAAAAACATGGAGCGCTATCTTAACGCAATGGGAGTCCAAGCCGCAGTCGTCGCGTCTGTGAAAGAGATAGCCTCACGCGGTGGCTTCGACGTGGTGTTCGGGTGCATGGGCTCGCTCGACGTTGATTCGCTTCGCGCGGCAGGATCGCTCGAGATTCCCCTGGTCATGGAAGGGGAGGAGAGCCGGAGAACCAAGGCGGAGGACGCCGGCGCAGACCTGTTCATCGTGAAGCCCGCGAACGCCTCGAAGTTACTGCGCGCCTTGTGCGCGGTGAACCTGTGCGGCGAAGAGAGCGCACCACCGCTCAGGGAACGCGTCCCGGAGTTTGAATCGAACGCGCGGGTCCTCCTTGCAGAGGACACAAAAGCGAACCGGGAGCTCATGCGCATAATGCTGGAAAAGCTGGGGGCGAAGGCGACCGAAGCATCGAACGGGGAAGAGGCCGTTACGCTCTGGCGAAAGGGCGCCTTCGATATCATTTTCATGGACATCAACATGCCAGTGTGCGACGGGCTGGAGGCGACCAGGCGCATACGCGCCCTTGAAAGGCAGAAGCCGTCCGGGCGGACGGCAATAATCGCGCTCACCGCACGCGCCGTCCGGGGCGATGAGGAAACATTCCTTGCCGCGGGGATGGACGGGTACATTGCGAAACCGGTGCGGATGGACTCAATCGCCGCGACGCTCGCGCGCTATCTCCCGTCATCGGTGCGGAGGCGGGGCGACGACGCTGAAGCCATTCCTGCCATTGAGACCCTGGTCGAGGTCCTGGGCATCGACGAGGAATCGCTGAGGGAACTCCTGCGCGAAATGCTCGATGCCTCGGATGAGTACACAGTGCCGCTGCGCACGCATATCGATGACAACAGCCTCAAGGATATTCGATTTCTCGCGCACCGGCTTAAGGGGGTGAGCGGCAATTACATGTTGACCATGCTGGCCGAGGTCGCGGGCCGCATGGAGCGCGCCGCCGAGGCGTCGGAGAACGCGGACTATCGGGCGATGCTCGATGAGATCGAGGGAGAATTCTCCCGGCTCAAGAAGCGGTTTGGGACAGGCGGGAGCCTATGAGCCCTGCTTCGAGGCAAGGAATATCTCCAGGTCGCCCAGCGAGATGTGCAGGCGTATGTTCTCGCTGAAATCGGCGCAGGTGACGAGCGCTCCATAGTGGCGCCCGGCTACCAGGTTTACCTTGCTTCCCTTGAACAGTGTCAGTATCACGATGAGCGCCCTCACGTCCACTTCGGCCATGTCGTCTACCAGGCGGAGGTCAAACACGATGTCGTCGGATTTCGCGAGTTTGACGAAAAACGGCGTGAAAATCTTCCGGGCGTCCTCGAGTACGTTCTTGTCCCGTATGCCCTTCATGAAGGTGATCATGCAGGTCCCGCTTCCGCGCGAGACCTTGATATGCTCGCTGCGACCGGCCTCCTCGGCGAGCTTGTTGATCTTTCCCATCTGAAGCGCCGATTCGATTTTCTGCTTGAGCGCCGTCCGGTCATGCGGCTTTACGATGTAATCGATCGCCCCGTAATGCATGGCCATGACGACATCGTCGCGATTTGACTTGGAGGTGAGCATTATCACCGGTATGTTTTTCAACTGCTCGTCCTTCCTCATGAGGCGGAGCGTCTCGAATCCGTCCGTGTAGGGCATCATGATGTCCAGGAGGATCAGGTTGGGATTGCCGGTGCGCGCGAGCTTGATGCCGTCCTGAGCGTTCGAGGCGGTGATGACCTGGTAGCCCATGTTCCTGAGCTGCCCGTCAAGTAGCTTCAGCGTATTCTTTTCGTCGTCTATGGCGAGTATGTGATGCATCGCGTTCCCCGTATTTCAGTAGTACATAAATTTCCACTCGCGGTCAAGAAATATTCCGTTGCGTCTAATCCACGTGAAGGAGCATTGCTTTCAGGTAGTGGGCCTCGGGGTGAAAAATGCTCACCGGGTGGTCGGCGGGGTGATGGTGAGAGGACAGGATCACCGCGTTGCGCCCGGCGTCAGCGGCGGCCGCAAACACCACTTTCTGGAACAGGTCCATACCCACGAAGCGCGAGCAGGAGCACGTGAGGACGCGCGTTCCCGCGGGGCACTTGTGGAGAACCTGCAGGTTGAGATCCTTGTACCCGCGGCACGCGCCGTCCACCGATTCGCGCGACTTCGTGAAGGACGGGGGGTCGATGATGACGAAATCGCTATCGATGCCGCGCCCGCGCAGGTAGGCGAAGGTGTCCGCGGCGACCGATTCCTGGGGAGGAAAGCCGTTTGCGGCGATGTTGCGTTCGAGAACTCCGAGCGCGTCGGCAGACGCGTCAAGTGACACGACGGAAGACGCTCCCCCGGAGAGCGCCGCAACTGAAAAGCCCCCGGTGTAGGCAAACAGGTTGAGCACCCTCCTGCCGGAAGCCAGCGCGCGCACGAGAGACCTGTTGTCGCGCTGGTCCAGGAAAAAGCCGGTCTTCTGCCCGCGCTTGACGTCCACGTGGAATTTCATCCCGTATTCCGTGATCATGATGTCGTCGGGCGTTTCTCCCTGCACGGGCCCCGTTTTGTCGCGCAGTCCCTCGATGGCGCGCCCGGCATGATCGCTGCGCTCGTAGATGCTGGAGGGACGGATCTCCTCGTTTATAATGGAAACCAGTTCCGCGCGCAGCCTTTCGATCCCGAGCGTGAGTACCTGAATGACCAGGTGCCCGGCGTAATCGTCAACGATAAGGCCGGGAAGGGAATCCCCTTCCCCGTTTATGATCCTTTTTGAGTCGGTGCCGGACAGCGCGGGATTTGAGCTTCTGCGAAGGATCGCCTGCTTCACGAGGGAGCGCAGGAATGCTTGATTGATTTCATGCGCGCCGAACGACAGCATGCGGACCATGATCCGGGATTTCCGGTTGCAGTAGCCGTAGCCCAGGTGCTCGGACCGGGCGTCCTGCACCGCGACAATGTCCCCGTCCTCGACCGCGCCCTCGATGCGCGCGATGGCGCCGGAAAAAATCCAGGGGTGCCGGTTGCGTACCGGCTTGTCCTTTCCCTTTTTCAAGATGACGACGCTCATGTGCCTATACCGTCCTCCCTGAAGGCGTGCATGAGCGCCTCCGCGTAAATCCTGTGGCCTTCCTCGTTGGGGAGGCGGTCGTCTTCCTGCACCAGCGCGGCGTGCCTGCGTCCCGTTTCGTAAAGGCGGTTCATCCAGCGTAGGTGCACCGGGACGAAGACGCACCCGAGGTCGTGCGCCACCTCGCGCAGCTGGAGGTAAAAAATGTACGCCGCGTCCATTTCGATGGAGCCCTCGAAGGTATGCGAGCCCAGGAGAAAGGTCCGAGGATTGAACAGGACGCGCGCGAGCCTCACGATCTGCACCATGTTCTCGCGGAACTCCGATCGGTAGACCGGGCGGTAGATGTCGTCGATTCCAAAATGAAGGACGAGCACGTCGGGCCGCACGGGGGTGATCTCCCCGGAAAAGCCCCACACGCCCTGGAACGAGGTGTCGCGCTCGCGCGAGACGTTCAGCACCTCGATGCCCGCCGGTGCAAGCTCATCCCTCACGATGTCAGCGTAGGAACGGTCCACGCCCTTTCCCGCGGCTATGCTTCCCCCCCTGATGAGTACGCGCATGATCCTCCGTGCCGTGACGCAGGGCAGTATTCTACCGCTCGGATGGCGATCCCTGTCCAGCTAATTTTCAATGTTTCGATATGCATGAGAAACCGGGAAGGGGCGTTGCATTCGCGTGCCGGCGAGTATTGGAGGGAACTATCGTGGCGGGCCTGTCAGCAGCTCGGCCCCTTTGTGTGATTACCGTGCAGAATAGCTTAAGAACCCGGTGAGAAGCCCGCGTGGAAGGATAACCTCCAGGCTGGAGCGGGCCCCTGGCCTGGAGGCGCGATGCGCATTTATTACTGGAATGCGAGCCTTTCGGTCCTGCCGTCGGGGAACACGAAATTGGCGGCATCCTTGCCGTCCTGTTCCATCCGGGCGACGTTGACGCTCTGTGACTGCGTTTCAATGTACCAGGAGAGCGATTCGGGATCGTACACGAGCGCCACGGTATAGCCCGCGTTCACGCCGCTCATCTGGCGGATGTCAAAGCGGTTCATGGTCGCCGTGATCTCGTAGGTCTCGCCGTTGGCCATCACGATCTGTGTTTCCGTTTCGCCCGGCGCCATTGCCAGCGGGTTGGATCCCGTCCAGAACTCCAGCGTGTTCAGGAGCAGCCAGTCGATGATCAGGCAGACCTCGTACACGGGAATAATCCAGAGGAGTAGGTGGACAAGGCTTTTTACGAATCCGTTGCCGATGGTGCCGTTCCACCGATGAATCTTGTGGAACAGCGTATAGCTGCCGTAGCAGTTGAGCGCGCAGAACGCGAAGCATAAAACCAGCACTATCGCGATGAGCCGGAACGATCTTCTCATACGTACCCTCCATAATAGGATTTTCTCCAAGCCTAGTACCGGGAGGCGAGCAGCGCAAACAGAATAATTTGAAACTACCGCCCGTCACGGAAGCTCTTTTTTACAAATGCCGTAAAATTGTGTTGATGAATGAACGTTTCTCATTCTAAGGTAACACAAATGGGAGAGCGCGTATACACTATCACCGAGCTGAACCGGATGCTCAAGAAGAGCGTCGAGGGGAATCCCGAGTTCACCTCCATCTGGATCAAGGGCGAGATTTCCAACGTCACCTACCATTCGTCGGGGCACATCTATTTCACCCTCAAGGACGAGGGTGCGGTGCTGTCCGCGGTTTTCTTCAAGTACGCGAACAAGTCCCTCACCTTCCGGCTCGAGGAGGGAATGAGCCTGCTCGTGTTCGGGTCGGTGACGGTGTTCGAAAAGCGCGGGAGCTACCAGTTCATCGTGGCCCAGCTCCGGCTCGAGGGTATTGGCGAGCTGCAGAAGCGGATCGACCAGCTCAAGAAAAAGCTCATGGCCGAAGGTCTCTTCGAGCCAGCCAGGAAAAAGAAGCTCCCCTTTCTTCCCCGGCGCATCGGCGTGGTGACCTCACCCACCGGGGCGGCCATCCGCGACATCATAAAGGTCGCCCTCAGGCGCTTTCCCAACCTGGAAATCGTGCTCGCTCCCGCGATCGTGCAGGGCGCGGGCGCGGTCGAGTCGATCGTGCGCGGCATCGAGGAGCTCAACAGGCCGGCGCGGAACATCGACGTGATCATCTGCGGGCGGGGCGGAGGCTCGTTCGAGGACCTCATGGCATTCAACGAGGAGCCTGTGGTACGTGCCTTCGCGGCGTCGCGGGTGCCCATCATCTCCGCGGTGGGCCACCAGGTCGACCACCCGCTCAGCGACGATGCGGCGGACTACGCGGCCCCCACGCCCTCGGCGGCCGCGGAGATCGCAGTCCACGTGAAGTCCGAGCTCGTGGACGAAATCGATTACCTTATTGGAAAGTGCGAAAGCCTTGTTCGCACCCAGGTGCGCGAGCGCCTGGCAAGGGTGCAGGGCGTGGCGGCGCTGCGCGTCTTCCGCACGCCGCGCGAGATCATTTACGCGCGCGAGCTGGTTCTGAACGACGTCGAGATGCGCATGACCGGATCCATGAAGGATACGATCAGCGAAGCGCGCGGGAGGCTCCTGGTACTCCCGGATATCGCGCGCACGGCGACCGCGGCCCTGAGGGAAAAGGCGCACCGGTTCAACATGGCGCTCGCCATGGTGCAGAAGCTTTCCCCGCTCGGGGTGATGGCGCGCGGGTATGCGATCGCGCGCGACGCGCAGGGAACCGTGCTGAGGAGAATAGACCAGCTGCGCGAGGGCTCCAGGTTCGCGCTCTATCTCCAAGACGGCGCGGCGGAGTGCACAGTCAATTCAATACGAGGAGAGGTCGCAGGTGGAAAAAAAGCAGACGGCTAAGGCGAAGATCAGCTTCGAGACGGCGCTCGAAAAGCTCGAATCGATCGCGCGCGTGCTCGAGGACGGAAGCCTGGGGCTCGAGGAGTCGATCGCCGAGTTCGAAAAGGGAATCAAGCTCGCGAAGTACTGCCACCAGAAGCTGGAGGAGGCGGAGCGCAAGATCGAGCTTTTGCAGAAGGGCGCCAGCGGCGAGGTGGACGCGAAGAACGTGAAGGTCAAAGAGGAAACCGGCGAGATCGAGGAGGACGAGGACCTGCAGGGATCGCTCCTGTAGGCCGCGCGTGCCGCATGACGGTCGGGAATAACACGTACGGGACCACAATCATGAAAAGAAGCTTTCATCTCATGCTCGTATCCATCATGTGCCTCGCGGCCCTGTCAGGGTGCAAGTCCCACAAGGCGCTCTCGTTCTGCGAGGGCGTGACCCAGGAGGGCAAGGGCGTCAAGTGCGGGTCCGCGTTCACGACCGGCGACGTCACCGCGGTGATCGAGATAAAGGACAACTTCGAGGTGGAAAAGCTCGAGGTGAAGGTATTCGAGCAGAAAAAGCACAAGGACGAGATCGTCGAGACCATCACGCTTCCGGTCGCGCAGGACAAAAAGAGCGCGAACCTGAACCTCGCCTTCTACAACGAGGGAAAGTTCCGTGTCGAGGTGCGCGGCAAGGAAGGGAAAGTGATCGCAGAAAACTCCGTGGAGATCACGGACTCCTACTGACCGTCGGAGCCCTCGCGCTTCATCCTTTTCTCTTCCATGTAATAGAACACCAGCAGGAGACCCGCTCCCACGACGATCGCGGCGTCGGCGACGTTGAAGGCCGGCCAGCGGAACACCTCGTCGCTGCCCACGTACAGGAAGTCCACGACCCCGGGCTTTCCGGAAAGCCTGTCGATTATGTTCCCCAGGGCCCCCGAAATGATAAGCGCCATGGAGGCGCAGAACAGCATGTTCTTTTTCTTCTCGAAGACGTAATAGGCTATCATGAGCGCAAGAACCAGGATCGACACGACCAGGAAGAAACTCTGGTATCCCTGCATGATGCCAAAGAGCCCGCCCTTGTTGTACAGCAGGGTAAGCTGGACGAAGCTCCCGAGCACGTTTATCCTCTGGTGTTCGAACATGCTCGACACGACGAGGTACTTGGTCAGGATATCGAGTACGAGCGTGGCGGAGAGTATGGCCGCCGCGATGTAATGCTTTTTCATTGTTGACGCTCCCTGTTCTTGATCGCTGCCCCGGAGTGCGCTTTCCCGCGCCTTACGCCAGCTTGTGGACTATATCCGTGCAGCGGGGACAGATCTCCGCGTGCGCCGGATCGCTCCCCAGCCTGTCCGAAAAGTTCCAGCAGCGTACGCACTTGCCGCCCTTCGCCTTGTTCACCTTCACCGAAGCGTTTTCGTAGTCGGTCATTCCCGCCTGCTTTTCGTCGTGGAGCACCAGCCCCGAAACCTGGAAGAAGCGCATGGCCTCCTCTCCCATTTCGCGCAGCATTGCGCGTGATTTCTCGCTTTTCGCGTAGAGCTCGACCTCGGCCTCCAGGGAGGTGCCGATGAGCTTTTCCTTCCTCGAGGTCTCCAGCGACTTGAGCATGTCCTTTTTGATGTCGATCAGGTCCTGCATGCGGGCGCGCACCGCCTCGTTCGCGAAGCGATCGTCGAGCTTACGGTAGGACTGCTCGTGGATGCTTCCGGAGCGGCCCAGGAAGGACCAGACCTCCTCCGCGGTAAAGGCAAGCACGGGGGCAATGAGGCGGATGATCGTCTCCAGGATCTCGTGGAGCGCCGTCTGGTTGGAGCGGCGCTTCTTCGAATCCCTGAGCTCCACGTAGAGGATGTCCTTGGAGATGTCGAAATACAGCGACGAGAGCTCAACCGCGCAGAAGTTGACGATCTTGCGGTAGACCAGGTGGAACTCGAACTTCTCGTAATGCTCCACCACCTGCCGCGAGAGCTCGTAGAGGTTCCCCAGTATCCACCTGTCGATGTCGAGGAGCTCGTCGTAGGGAAGCGCGTCCTTTTCCGCGAAGTCCGACAGGTTCCCAATGACGAACTTGAGGGTATTGCGGATCTTCCGGTAGGAGTCCGCGTTCTGGTTCATCATGTCCATGCCGATGCGCACGTCGTTGCGGTAATCCTCGGACGAGACCCAGAGCCGGATGATGTCGGCGCCGTATTTCTTGATGAGGTCCTCGGGCGGTATGACGTTGCCCTCGGACTTGCTCATGGCCTTGCCCTGGTCGTCCAGCAGGAAGCCGTGCGTGAGTACGGTGCCGTAGGGCGCGCGCCCCCTGAGCGCGATCGCGGGCCACAGCGAGGACTGGAACCAGCCGCGGTGCTGGTCGCTCCCCTCAAGGTAGAGGTCCGAGGGCCAGCGGTGCTCCTTCCATCTGTCGAGGACTGCATAGTGCGACACGCCGGAATCGAACCACACGTCCAGGATGTCGAACTCTTTAACAAAGTCGGCGCTCCCGCACGAGCATGTGGTGCCCACGGGTATCAGTGAGGCTATGTCGTCGGTGTACCACGAGTCGATGTTCTTTTCCAGCGAGAGCTTCGCGAAATGCGCGATGCTCTCCGCGGTCATGAGGTTCTTCCCGCATTTCGCGCAGCGGAAGGACGGGATGGGCACGCCCCACGAGCGCTGGCGCGAGAGGCACCAGTCGGGACGGGTCTCCACCATGCCCTTGAACCGGAGGTAGCCCCACTGCGGTATCCACTGCGTGTCGTCGGTCGCCTTGAGCGCGGTCTTCCGGAGGTCCTTGTGGTCGATCATGAAGAACCACTGCTCGGTCGCGCGGAAGATGAGCGGCTGCTTGCAGCGCCAGCAGTGCGGGTACGAATGTGAGATCTCGTTGGTGAAGATGAGCACGTTGGTCTTCTTCAAGAGATCGACGACTTTGGGGTTCGCGTCAAATACGTTCACTCCATGCATGTCGGGGAAGTCCGCGGTGAAGCGGCCCTCGTCGTCCACGGGGCAGTATACCTCCAGCCCGTTCTCCAGGCCGATTACGTAGTCCTCCATGCCGTGCCCGGGCGCGATGTGCACGATGCCGGTGCCCTGTTCCAGGGTCACGAAGTTTCCAAAGAGAATCTTGGATTCGCGCTTGATGAAGGGGTGGTACACCTTGAGCTTCGCGATCTGTTCCCGCGTGACCGGGACGCCCGCGCCCTTCGAGAGGCCCGCGATCTGCGCCATGCTGTTGGCGAGGCCGTCGGCGACGATGTAGTATTCGTCCCCGAACTTCCAGGCCGAGTAGGGGAAATCGGGGTGGAAGCACACGGCGAGGTTCGCCGGCAGGGTCCAAGGCGTCGTGGTCCAGATGACCACGTAGAGCTTGTCCCTGTCCACGCCGGGCATGTCCGCGCTTGCCGGGTCGACCTTGAACTTCACGAATATGGACGGCGAGGAATGGTCGTGGTATTCAACCTCGGCCTCCGCCAGGGCCGTTACGCAGGTGGGGCACCAGTAGATGGGCTTCTTCCCGCGCGTGATGAAACCGTTTTTAAAGAGGTTGCCGAATACCTCGATGATCTTCGCCTCGTACTCGGGAGACATGGTGAGGTACGGGTTCTCGTAGTCTCCAAAGACGCCCAGGCGCTTGAACTCTTCCATCTGGATCTTCACGAATTTCTCCGCGTAGGAGCGGCACTGCTTCCGGATGTCGATCTTGGGTGCGGTCTTCGCCTTTTCGCCCATCGCCCGCGTCACGTGCAGCTCTATGGGGAGGCCGTGGCAGTCCCAGCCGGGAACGTAGGGCGCCTTGAAGCCCATCATGGTCTTGTGCTTCACGATGATGTCTTTGAGTATCTTGTTGAGCGCGTGCCCCAGGTGGATGTTGCCGTTCGCGTAGGGCGGCCCGTCGTGAAGGATGTAGAGGGGCGCGTCCTTGCGCGACGCCAGGATGCGCCCGTATATCTTGTCCTTTGCCCAGCGCGCTATGAGCTCGGGCTCGCGCGTGGGAAGATTGGCCCTCATGGGGAAATCGGTTGTGGGAAGATTGACTGTTTTTGAATAATCCATGACGTCCTCGCCTGCGTAGTGAGATTCAAGACACATAATCGTGAAAGTGTTTTGTCAATATATTTTTCTCCTTAATGTTATTTTGGCCGCCGGGGAAAAATACTTTGACAGGGCCGCGCGCACGCAGATAGGATTTGGGGTGTCGATTGTCGTATGGGCGAGCGGGGACGCACCGTACGGGAGGGAACGGAATGTCGGCACTTGAAAAACTGGCGTCGGCACTGGGACGCAGGGACGACGAACCCAACAGGGAGCTTGCACGCGCGATCGCAGCGGACGGAGACGCGGCCGCCGTCGCCGAGCTCGCGAACCATCTTGGGCACAAGAACAGGAACATCAGGAGCGACTGCATCAAGACGCTGTACGAGATCGGCTATGTCGCACCCAGGCTGATCGCCCCCCATGCCAATGACTTCATCGCGCTCCTGGACTCCCGGGACAACCGCATGGTCTGGGGTGCCATGATCGCGCTTTCCACCTTTGCCGGCATCAGGGCCGCAGATTTGCTGAAGGCATCCGAGCGCATCGCAGGCGCGATGAAAAACGGATCGGTCATCACGGTGGACGCGGGAGTGAAGGTGCTCGCCGGGGTCGCCGCGTCGGACGCGCGGTCCGGGTCTAAGATTTTCCCCATGCTCCTCACGCACCTCGCAGGATGCCGCCCCAAGGAGGTAGGCCAGCACGCGGAATCGGTGCTCGTCGCGGTGAACGCGAAAAACAGGAAGGCGTTCATCGAAACCCTGGAGGCGCGCATGGACTACCTGAGCGCGGCGCAGAAGACGAGGGTCGCGAAGGTGATTAAAAAGGCACAGGCGATGTGACCGGGCGTAGGGCGGTGGTAGGGCGCACTCGCGAGTGCGCCCTACTACCGCCCTACCACCGTGCGCGCCGCCGTCATATCAACGAACCCAATCGGAGGACAAGCATATGAAACAAGCCTCGCTGCTGTCATGCATCCTTGCCGTGGCGCTCGTCTCCTGCGCGGGCACGCAGGCCGTGGTCGTGAAAGACGGCGCAGTTTTATATAACGGTCCCGGTCCGCAGTCGGGCACGCTGGGATTCGTGCTACCAAAGAGCGCCCGCGTGGAGGTGGTCGAGCGGCGTGTCATCCCGGGCGCTCCCGGGGAACGCGCCTACTGCAGCGTGAAGATCGGTCCCACTGAGGGCTGGCTGCAGGAAGAGGACATTGCCGCGCTCACAGGTAAGGAGCCGGCGCCCGAGGCCGTGTTCATCTCGGAGGGGAACAATACGGCGTTCATCTACCTCGCGCTCGATCCCGGCGGGAGCTTCATGTTCCACTTTCAAAGCCTGCTCGATTTCACGGCACCCATGACCTTCCAGGGGACGTGGTCCGCGTCGGGCGATTCGTACAGGCTTGATTTTCCCAGGAACGACAAGAGAATCGTTCCGACGAACGGGTTCAGCGGCTTCTTTGGCGCGAAGGACGCGGCGTATTCGATGCCCGAAAACTTCACGCTGGTTTTGAAAAAGGACGCGGCTTCCATCATGGTGTGGAACGTCGTGTGCCGGAAGGTGTAAGTAAGGTCTAGTCTCGTAGGTGGTATGTGTACACAAGAGATGAACATGAGAACATTCATTGAATGAGTATTAATAATCACAAAAATTTCTTGTAATATTATAATACTAAGTTTAATTATGTTTGGCGAATAATACAATAAAAGCAGTAATACATTAATTTTCTTTTATTAAATGATTTGGGGGATATTGAAATGAAAAGAAACCTATATTTTATAATTTTTTTATCATTATTTGGACTTGATTTCTCATGCACTTCTGAGGCTCAATTACTAAAAGCTAAAGATCCAGTATTGTTTAACAAAATAGTAGGAACTTATTATTTTCTCTCAGATGATGAGCTTGGCAAAGTTGATTTAACTTTAAAATTAAATGAGGATGGGACAGCAACTGGTGATAATACTCAATTCTTTGATACCAGATATGGCAGAAGTGTTCCATTTGAACTAAACTGGTATGTAATAGATGAGCCATTTGAGGGAAAAGGAGTAAAAATAAGCAGCGCTCCGACAGAGGGTAGGTATGTAATTACTTATAAGCTATATTTTGAATCCCGTGCTAAAAGCTCTTACCCGAAATTTGAAAACGAAATAACAAAGTATTATTCAAAACAATCTGATGCTATAAAATTATGCAGTCTTTCATCGAGCCGAGTTGTTTATTACACTCAAAACGTAGATTATACAGGGTATTTTTTAGCATCAAGAAATAATAAGGAAATTCAGGATTCCCTAAAACGTATTAGCGAACATATGTATGAAGGTCTATTAGTAGGCTTCAATAAGGATGATGTACTTGATCTAACAAATACTGAAACGTATAACAATTTTCTATTAGCATATTTCAATGACCGCGAGAATGGAGGTATTTCAAATAAAGTAAAGTATACAGGTAATGAATTTGATTTTCAACAAGATATCAATAAATATCAAGGTATTAGAAATAAAAAATATAT
>CALMJO010000056.1 GCA_937864375.1 uncultured Spirochaetota bacterium | reverse complement strand
CCGTGACGATACTTTCGCCCGAAAACGGCGCAACCATGACCAGCGCGATGATACAGATCCAGGTGCTCATCAAGACGCCGGAAAACGATCCGGTCACGGAGATAAAAACCCTCGTGAACGGCAGGCCCTCCGGCGAGGACATGCGCGGGTTGAAGATCAAGCCCCGCTCGAAGGCCGGTGAGCCCCATACGCTGAAAATCACGATCCCCGAGGGAGAATGCGAGATCGCCGTGCTCGCGAAAAACTCCATGGGCTACAGCGAGCCGGCCACGGTGCGCGTCACCTATGGTAGGCTCGTCACCTCGGGCGACGAGTTTGTCATCAAGCCAAAGCTCTATATACTCGCCGTGGGAGTCGCGCACTACAACGATCAGAGTCTCATGCTGAAGTACCCCGCGAAGGACGCAAAGGATTTCTCCGATCTCATGACGCTGCAGAAAGGAATGCTCTACCGCGATGTGGTGACGAAGCTCATCGTCGACGAAACCGCGACGAGGGACAATATCCTCGAGGGGCTCGAATGGATACAGAGCGAGACGACCTCCAAGGATGTCGCCATGATTTTCGTCGCGGGACACGGACTCAACGACAACACGGGGCACCTTTACTTCCTGCCGGTCGACGTCAACGTTGAAAAGCTGAAACGGACCGGGCTGCCCACCGAGGAAATCTCTCGCACCGTCGCCGCCATCGCCGGCAAGGTTATTTATTTCATGGATACGTGCCATTCCGGCAACATCACGGTCGCACGGCGGGGCGGCGACATGGACCTCACCAAGGTCCTGAACGAGCTCTCTTCCGCCGAAAACGGCGCGGTCGTGTTCTGCTCCTCGTCCGGCAGGCAGTACTCGCTAGAGAGCGACCAGTGGGGAAACGGCGCGTTCACAAAGGCCCTGCTCGAGGGACTGGCGGGGAAGGCCGATTACGTAGGGAAGAACCGCATAACGATCAACCAGCTCGATCTCTACCTCTCGGAGCGCGTCAAGGAGCTCACAAACGGCAGGCAAACACCCGTAACCGCCAAGCCGGAGACGGTGCGCGATTTTACGATCATCATCAGGAATTAATATGCAAAAAAGTATTCATTTGCACAATGGCCTTCGCACGATACTATCGTGAGGATCCGCACCGATTTCCGAACAGGGCAGCGCATATGGAAAAGGATCGTAAAACACTCAGCCTTGCCAGATTGAGCGACATCAATCACAAGATCAATTCCAGCATGGAATTGTCAGATCTCCTCAACGTAATCCTCGAAACGGGGAAAGAGATCGTGCATTCGGAGGGGAGCTCGCTCCTCCTGACCAACAAGTCGACCGGCGACCTCGAGTTTCTCATCGTGCAGGGGGACAAGCGCGAGGTCATTAAGGGGCAGACGGTTCCCCGCGGCAGGGGCATCGTTGGAATAGTCGCCGAAACCGAGCGTCCGATGATCGTTCCCGACGCACAGAACGATCCGCGCTTTTTCCACGAAATCGACAGCAAGTCGGAATTCACCACCCGGAACATATTGTGCGTCCCCATGCTGGTGATGGGAAAGCTGGTGGGCGTGCTGGAGGCGGTAAATTCCATCGGCAGGGAAAGCTTCGACCAGACCGACCAGAAGCTGCTCACCTACCTCGCCGACCAGGCCGCAATCGCGTTCAATTACCGCAACCTCGTGG
>CALMJO010000055.1 GCA_937864375.1 uncultured Spirochaetota bacterium | reverse complement strand
TGTCCCCTCATCCTTTTATGCAACTTTTTTCTGAGTTTTTAGAGGTGCCCTTTATAGCTTTGGCGTTTATTCGTGTTCATTAGCGGTTACTTATCCCAATTCGCAGCTATTCCCGTCCTCTACCACCTCCTCCTAAAAAACCCCACCGCCATCGCGAGAAACACGCGAAGGCCCCGAGAGCGGCAAGCTGGGGATAAATCTTTTCCAGCCCCCATCCGCGCAGCGTAACAGCGCAGCAAGCCTCCACCGCGTAGGTGATGGGCAGGAGGTCCGCCACGGGCCTTAGCCACACGGGGAAGCACTAATTGAAATAATATACGCTCCCGCTCCGCAAGCCTTTCCCGCGTGCGGAATGAACTTCCCGGTGATCAACGCTATTTGATTCCTGTTGATTTAGAATCGAAACATCAATCATCGTTCCCCTGCCATTTTCTGCTTGAGATTTGTGCCGCTATTCGGTACGTTCTGCTAAAAGCGGCATATCGGAGGCTGTATCGGGAGATCCCGGGGTACACGGCGAAGGTGTTGAATCGTCGGTCTGAATTCAACAAAACCGCCGTTATCTCTCCCATCTCCCGCCATCCCCCTATCTCCCTTTCCCTTGAATCGTTTCGTGTGCGATGAGCCGCGATGATAACGGCAAGGGCCCGTGGCCGCGATTCGGTAACCGGAGGGTACAATGCAGAACTATGACGTCGTCGTGATCGGCGCGGGGAACGGCGGGCTCACGGCCGCGGCCACGTGCGCGAAGCAGGGACTTAAGACCCTCCTCCTGGAGCGGCACAATATTCCCGGGGGCTGCGCGACCAGCTTCTGCCGCGGGCGCTTCGAGTTCGAGGTGGCGCTTCACCAGCTCTCAGGGATGGGACAGGCCTCGTTCCCGGGGCCGCTTCGCTCGACGCTCAACAGCATCGGCGTCGTGGACGAGATCGAGTGGGTGGAGATGAAGAACCTCTACCGCGTGGTGGTGCCGGGGCGGATGGACATCACGCTGCCCGCGACGCGCGCGGGATTCACGGCGGCGCTCATCGAGCGCTTCCCGGCCGAGAGAGAGGGGATCGAGCAGTTCGTCGATCTCGTGTACAAATTCTTCAACGAGGTCATCGCGGCCGTCTACATGCGCGACCCGGACGCCTCGCCGCAGAAGTATCCCCTCTATTACAAGTACGCGCTCGTCGACGCGCAGTCGATCCTCGACACCTACCTGAAGGACCCGCTCCTGAAGCTCGCCGTGGCGGTGTACTGGAGCTACGCGGGTGCGCCGCCCCGGATATTCTCGTTCACCGACTTTGCGGCCATGCTCTTCGCCTACATCGAGTTCAAGCCCTACCACATGAAGCACGGCTCGCAGGCGCTCTCCAACGCGATCGTGGACGCCTTCATCAAGAGCGGCGGCGAGGTCCGATTCAGCTGCGGTGCGAAGAAGATCATCGTGAAGGACGGGCGCGTCGCCGGCGTCGTGCTCGAAACGGGAGAGGAGGTGACGACCGGCTACGTGATATCGAACGCGTCGCCCATCAGCACCTGCGGCGAGATGCTCGATCCCGAGTTCCAGAACCCGGAGGCATTCGCGCAGATGGGAGCACACACCGTGGGACCATCGGCCTACACCATCTACATGGGCCTGGACTGCCCGCACCAGGAGCTGGGGATCGTCGAGGAGACCAACTTCATCTGCACGCATACCGACATGAACCGCGCCTACAACGAGATGAAGATGCTCGAGAACGAGCCGGCTCAGATGCTCCTCACCTGCTACAACGCGAGCGACCCCGCGGCCTCGCCGCCCGGCACGAGCCAGGCGGTGCTGGTGGACCTCAAGTACGGCGAGCCCTGGCTCAGCGTGCCGCCGCACAAGTATTACGACTACAAGTACCGCTACGCGGAGAAGATGCTCGCGGTCGCCGAGGGCGTGGTGCCGGGCCTGCGCGCGCACATCGAGGAGGCCGAGGTCTCCACGCCGCTCACCCACATGCGCTACCTGGGGACGCCGGCGGGCAGCATCTACGGCTTCGACCAGTTCATCCGCGATTCGCGCGTGTTCGGAAACTTCGATCCCGGACTTCCCGGCCTCTACTTCGCCGGTGCCTGGGTGGGCGGCGGGGGGTTCCAGCCCACGCTCATGTCGGGCGCGTCGGCGGGAAGGGCGGTCGCCAAACAGATCCGGAAGGAGAGGGGGTAAGGCAATGACGGCACAAAACGTTCATCAGAAGATAGAAGGATACGATCGCGTGCTCGAGGAGGCGAATACCGCGAAGCGGTACGGCGTGGACTACCGGGTCATGAAGGGCGAGGTCGCGCGCGTACTGGACCTCCTCCACCCGAAGTCGCTGGACCTGCGCGTTTCGGAGATCATCGAGGAGACTCCCTCCACGAAGACGCTGCGCCTCGTTTCGGAAAACGGCTACCTGCCTCCCTTCGAGGCCGGGCAGTACATCAACCTCTTCGTGGAGGCCGCGGGTGTGCGCACCAGCAGGCCCTACAGCATCTCCAGCGCCCCCAACCAGACGGCGTACTACGACGTCACCGTGAGGAAGCAGGAAAAGGGGTTCGTTTCCACTTACTTGCTCTCGCGCGTGAAGGCGGGGCAATGCTTCGAGAGTACGGCCCCCGCGGGCCAGTTCCGCTACAACCCGATCATCCACGGGAAGGACCTGGTCTTCATCGCGGGCGGGAGCGGCATCACCCCGTTCATGAGCATGATCCGCGAGACGACCGACCGGGGACTGGACCGGAAGATCCATCTCATCTACGGCAACCGGATCGAGAAGGACATCATCTTCCACAAGGAGCTCAAGGAGCGCGCCGAGCGGCACAAGTGCTTCACCTACACGCCCGTCATATCGGAACCCACGAAGAGCTGCAAGGAGCTCACCGGTTTCATTTCGGCGAAGCTCATGAAGAAGGTGCTCAAGGGCGCCCAGGGAAAGAACTTTTTCCTGTGCGGGCCCGGCGCCCTCTACGACTTCTGCATGCCCGAGCTCGAGTCGCTGGGAGTCCCGGCCGGCAGGGTGCGCCGCGAGATGTTCGGCGCTCCCGTGGACATCACCGCGCATCCCGGCTGGCCCGCGGGCGTGAAGGGGAACGCACGCTTCACCGTGAAGGTGAAGGGAAGGGGCGACGTGAGCGCCCTGGCGGGAGAGCCGCTCCTGGTCTCGCTCGAGCGCGCCGGCTTCAAGGTGCCGGTGCTGTGCCGTTCGGGCGAGTGCAGCATGTGCCGCGTGAAGCTCCTTTCGGGCAAGGTCTACCAGCCCAGGGGCGCCCACGTGCGGGCATCGGACCTAAAGTACGGCTACGTGCATTCCTGCGCGGCCTACCCCGTGGAGGACTGCGAGGTATTGCTGTAGGGCCTGGCGGTTCCCGGGATGGCTGTTCCGTAATAAAGTTGTTGTGAAACTGAATTCACTTTGAGTGGAGCGGGCACAATTCTGTCATTTCGACCGTAGGGAGAAATCTTAAGGCGTTTATGAGGCTAAGATTTCTCACCCGAAAAGGCCGGGTTCGAAATGACATTATTAGAAAAGAAGCACGTTAAATGATTGAGCTTCCGGGGCGCACTGCGCACCCCGCCAGTAAAGGAGATGGATTGTGAAACGATTGATAGCCCTGGTGATAATTCTCATTCTTGCAGCGCCCGTATGGGCCCAGAAGCCGGCGGGACCCCCCGCGGTTCCAAGCGCCGACATGCGTATCATAATCGGCGTGCACCTGCATGAATCCATGCCCATGGTCGCGAAGAAATACATAGACGCGAGCTCGAAGCCCGTGGGCGATTACGTGAAGGAATACACGGTGGAGCGCGGGCCGACGATGCGTGCGGCAATGAAGCTCTACGTCACCGCCGCGGGGCTCGCCCTGATCGAAAAGTATAAGGGCGAAGATAAGCAGGGAGCGCCCGAGGTGAGCTGCGCCGTCGACGGAACGCCGCTCTCCGACTGGTGGAACGGGATCGTCGAAGAAGGGAAGGGTAATCTTCGGTAGACGCGCATGGCCGTGCGCGTATTTGGAAAGGATAAAACACACGGGAGGGACGCATGAGCGTGCTGGCAAGGATACAGACGGGAGCGCTCTTTACGGTCGCGAAATTTCTGAAGCTGCGCGTCCCCGAGACGATCGCGGGCGCCGGCTCCCGCGCGAAGGTGGGAGCATGGTGCGCGGAGCATGGCTATGCCAATGCGCTCGTCGTCACCGACGCCTCGGTGATCAGGCTTAAGATTGCGGACAAGCTGTTCGCCTCCCTCAGGAAGGCGGACGTCGCGTACGCGATATACGATCGCGTGCTTCCCAGTCCCACGGTGGGAATGGCGACCCAGGCCGCTGCGCTTGGAAAATCTACGGGGGCGCAGGTGGTCGTTGCAATCGGGGGCGGCTCGGTGATCGATTGCGCGAAGCTCGCGGCGGCCGCGATGACCAGCTCGCGCAAACCTAAAAGCCCGGTCGGCACTCTCATGGTCTGGAGGGACCCGCTTCCCATAGTCGCGATTCCCACGACTGCCGGCACCGGCTCCGAGGTGAGCGTGGGCGCAGTCATCAGCGACGATGTCACCCACAAGAAGTCCATCATGATCGCCCCACGCATCGTTCCCGTGCTGGCGGTGCTCGACGGCGAGACCATGCAGGGGCTTCCCCCGCAATGGACGGCGGGCACCGTGTTCGACGCACTCACGCACGCGTGCGAGGCGTACATAAGCCGCCACTACGACGCCGGGGCCGAGTAAACGCCCGCGAGGCAATCCAGCTCATATTCAAGTATCTCCCGGTTGCGTTTAAAAGAGGAAAGGACCTCAAGGCGAGGGACGCCCTTGCACTCGCCGCGTACAAGGCGGGGATGGCCATGAACAAGAGCTCGCTGGGGTACGCCCACGCGCTGGGGCACCGCCTCACGGGATTTTACGACATGCCGCACGGCATGGCGGTGGGAATGATGCTACCGCACGTGCTCGAGTACAACAGGCATGTCGCGGAGAAGAAGCTCGCCGCGCTGGCAGTCGCCTGCGGCCTGGGAAAGGCGTCCGAACCGCAGTCCGCGCTCGCCGCGAAATTCGTGCAGGGGGTCTTCCGGCTGTACAGGGAGGTTAAGCTTCCGGAGAAATGCGAAAAGCTCAGGAGGTCCGACTATCCGGTCATGATCAGGGAAGCCTTCAAGGAAGCGAACGCCACCTACGCGGTACCGCGCTACATGACAAAGAAGGACGCGGCGGATGTGATGGACAGGGTGTTGCCCTGACGCGCGGCACGGCAGGACGGTGCCGGTGCAGTTCCGGTTGGGGGAGCCCAGCATGTTTTGCGTGAAGTGCGGCCATGTCTGTTTATTCGCGGCATACCCGGTGGAGGATTGCGAAGTACTGCAGTAGGGCTAGCGCTCGTCATGCCTGGATCTGCGGGCGTCTTCAAGGCTCCTGAATTTTGACACCCCCGGGCGAACCCGGGTTGGGGGCGATAGCCTCATGGCCAGGTCAAATAAAGCTCTTATTTGTTTAAAATATTCTGCGTCGGGGGCGGTGTTCCATAACGCCCTTGAGGCTTCCTCGAGGGATTTAAATTTATAAATCGGCATAATCATCCGCCTTTGGTTTTATTCATCAATTCGTGAAGGAACTGGGCATCCGATTTGTCGATCGGTCTTACCGTGTCTTTTTTCATTGCATAGAGGGTTTCCACGGTCGCAATTCTCACCTTCTGTCCCTCAATATCCTTGAGTTCGTATGCAAGATCATCGTAGCTGAAGGTATCACCAAGCCTGATGATCAGGTCGATGACGACTCCATCCGTTGAGCCATAGCGTAAAACAGATAGCCGGTCAATTCGGGAAGCGTTATCTCTTCAATACTGTCATCCCTGAAAACACGATTCAGCGCTTTTCGCAACGTTCCGCTCTTCCGGTTTGATGAAGAGATCGATATCCCGGGTAATGCGCGGCAGACCATTGAGTATAAGGGCATATCCCCCTACGAGGATATATTCCACCTCCTCAATATCCAGTGCGCGAAGCACTTCCATGAACCTGTCGAAAATATTCATAGGCGAATTCCGATCTTTCTGTTTTAAGAATACATCGATCAGGAATATAATCAACCATATTTACCGGGCGTCTTCCCGTTATCCTGCTCAAGTCCTGCCGTGACCGCTTATAACGCGGTCGTTTTCCTGAACGTCCCCAGGTTGATACGGTCCTCGCCGTTGTATGAAATTGCGTCCTTGACCGCGTTCTCCGCTTCCAGGAGCAGGGTATCCATGACATGACCGGCGTAATCGGCGTCGTGGGCCGCCAGGGCGGCAGCCAGACGCGCGTATTGTCCATAAGTGTTTTCCGCGGCGGAGGGCAGGGAGTAATAGAACGCAGTGTAATGACGGTAGATGACCTTGAACGAGTTAAACAGCAGCGCAAGCACCAGGTTCCCCGAATGCCGTATCACCGCACGGTGTATCTCGTAGTCGCAGTCGCAGAGCCGCTGGATGTCGTTCGCCGCGGCGAGCCCCCGGCGCACCAGCTCCTCCATTTCCTCCACGCCCTGCCGCGTGATCTCGCGCGCCGCCCTGCGGGCGGCGAAGACCTCGTTCACGCGCCGGAACTCCAGGAGCGAGACGAGCGCCGTGCCGTCCATGGAGCCGGAGGACTGCATGATCCTCACCAGGAGCTCGATCGACGTTTCGGTGAGGTAATCGTTCACGAAGGTCCCGCTCTGCGGCGCCTTGCGGAGGAGCCCCATCTGGCACAGCCGGGACACCGCGTCCCTGGTCGTGATCCTGCTCACGCCGTAGCGCTCGGAGATCTGCCGTTCGGACGGGAAGCGGCTACCTATGGCGTACTCGCCCCTGAGTATGTCTGACTCCAGCTTTTGAAGTAGCTCGTCTTGTTTGTTCATGGTGCAATTACCGCGACATAGTTATGTCTATCTGGTATTACAAATATCGAAGAACGCCTGTTAATAACAACCATATTTGTACTTATGTTTAATAAATAGTTGACATTTGTCAAGAAAAAGTAAAACTGGTAATACCAGAATATTAAAGACATGTTATCAAACCATGAGCACGGGTCAGTATGAAGCATGACGCTGCAGGATCGGCCCTCACGCCCTTTCACAGGAACGGCAGAGACGCGGAAGCCCTCATCTTCGACATCCAACGTTTCTCACTACACGACGGGCCGGGCGTCCGGACCACGGTTTTTTTCAAGGGATGCTCCCTCGCCTGCCGGTGGTGCCAGAACCCCGAATCCCATCGCCTCCTGCCGGAGATGGCCTTTTATACCCACAAGTGCCTGGGCTGTTTCCAGTGCGAGCAGGTCTGTCCCCTGGGGGCCATAGTGCGCGGGGGACCGACGCGGGTCGACTTCACCCGCTGCGATGCCTGCGGGCGCTGCGCTGAGGCGTGCAGCGCGGGAGCGCTCAGAACGATCGGGGCGCGGTGGAGCGTCCAGGCGCTTGCCGACGAGCTCCTGCGCGACCAGGACTTTTTCACCGGGGGCGGGGGAGTGACCCTCTCAGGGGGCGAGCCCATGCTCCACGCCGATTACATCGTGCGCCTGGTCGGGCTCCTGAAAAGCCGGGGCGTGCATGTCGTCATGGAGACCGCGGGCCATGTCTCCCCCGCGGACTTCGACCGCGTGGCGGGCCTCGTGGACCTTTTCTACTTCGACCTCAAGCTAGCCGATGCCGCGCGCCACAGGCTTTTCACCGGCGCGACGAACGAATTGCTGCTTAAAAACTTCCATGGCCTTGTCCGCGGGGGATGCGCCGTGCAGCCGCGCATGCCCGTGGTACCGGGAATCAACGACGACGAGGAGAACATTCGCGCCACCGCGCGCATCATCAGGGACGCGGGGCTTTCGTCCATTCACTGCCTGCCCTGGCACGGCATGGGAGACGCGAAGCTCGCGCGTATCGACGCGCCGCGGGAGCGCGTGGACGCCGTCGCACCGGGACCGGATCTCATGGAAGCGGTTAAAAGAATATTCGCACGGGAGGGGATCGATGCAGTCATCTACCAGTGAAGCGCGCGCGTATGAGGGAAAAGAAGAGTCCGGTGAAAGGGTAGCACGCCTCAAGTCCCGGGTCATGAGCGCGCAGCCGGGGATCTGCCCCGAGCGCGCTGTCATCTGGACCGAGTATTTCCGCTCGCGGAAGAATCGGACGCAGTCCCCCCACCTGTACATGGCCGGGGCGCTCTCCCGCGTGCTCGAGCGGAAGACCGTCGCGATCTATCCCGACGAGCTCATTGTGGGGAACTATACCTCGAAGCGGGTGGGCGGCTCCATCTTCCCCGAGCTTCACGGCCTGCCGGTGCTCATGGACCTCTTCAAGTTTTCCACGCGTGAAACGAACCGGCTTGAGATCAGCGCCGGGGAGCGGCGCGCCCTGTTGAAGATCACGCCCTTCTGGATGTTCAGATTTCTTGGGCTCAGGGCATACCGCTCGCCCCTGCGCACGCTGCGCTTCCTGCTCGACCAGCTGAAGGCGCACTTTTACCTCATCAACGAGTCCGGGGGAATCTCGCACATAGCCCCCGATTACGAGGCACTCATCCGCGAAGGGGCCATGGGATTCGCGAAAAGGGCCGACGGGCTTCAGTCCGCGTGCGCGCAGGAATCGGAGAAATGGTGCTTTTACGAGGGAGTAAAAACAATCGCGGAAGGCCTCGCGCGCTTCGGCGAGCGCTACGCGGAATGCGCCGCGCGCATGGCGCGGGAGGAATCCGATCCCGCGAGGAAGTCCGAACTCATGGATATTGCGCGCACCTGCCGGAGGGTGCCGCGCTACGGGGCGCGGAGCTTTCGCGAGGCGGTGCAGTCGCTCTTCTTCGCGCAGGTGGCCCTCAACCTCGAAAGCCTGGACAACTCCGTGTGCCCGGGCCGGGTGGACCAGTACCTCTATCCCTATTACGAGGCCGATCTTAAAAAGGGCGCCATCACGCGCGAGGGGGCGAAGGAGCTGCTCTCATGCCTCTCCATCAAGATGGCGGAGATCATCCCGGTATTCTCGCGTCACCTCACCAATTTCCATGGCGGCATGTTCAACGGGCAGGTGGTCAC
>CALMJO010000054.1 GCA_937864375.1 uncultured Spirochaetota bacterium | reverse complement strand
TCTCCATTCTCCGGCGCAAGGAGGTGCGCGACGCGGTGTACCATTACCTGACCGCCGGCAGGGCCTACATCATCGCCGCGCACGAGCGCTCGGGGCTCTACCTGGACGCCATCCGCGAAATACTGGCCCAGGACAAGGATCTTCCGGCGGAGCTCGCCTACCTGCCCATCATCGAAAGCTGCTACAATCCTTTCGCCGTGTCACCGAGCTGGGCGGCGGGGGCATGGCAGTTCATCCCCGCGACCGGAGCCGCATTCGGCATGAAGGTCAATCCATGGGTGGACGAGCGGCGGGACGTCCGCAAGTCCACGCGCGCCGCGGCCTCGTTCCTCAAAAGCCTTTACCGAAGCTTTGGCGACTGGGAGCTCGCGCTCGCGTCGTACAACGGCGGACCGGGGCACGTGCGCTGGGCCATGGCCGCGAGCGGGAAAACCGGCTACTGGGACCTGCGCACGAGCGGCCGCCTCGCGTGGGAGACGTCCGAATACGTCGTCCGCTTTGCGGCGGCGATAATCGTGTTCACGCATGGAGAGGAGTTCGGCCTGTGGAGCGGCGCGCAGGCGCGTCCCGCGAAGAGCGCGGCGTTCACGCTTGATCTCCCGGTGAGCATCGGGCAGGTCTCCCGCATAACGGGTGTTCCGGTCGCGAGCATCCGCGCGCTCAACCCGGAGCTGAACGGCGAATTCACGCCCCTGTACGAGAAGAACTACCCGCTGCAGCTCCCCGAGGAGGCGGTTAAAACCCTTGCCGCGCAGAAGGAAACGCTCTACGCATTCCGTTTCAACGCGGTCAACATGCACGTGGTTCGCGAGGGCGAGTGCCTGAACGCGATCGCGGCGATGTATCACACATCGCCGCAGACGATCATCCTCTTCAACGACATAAAGAACCCGTCCCTCCTGCGGCCGGGGCAGGTCCTCTACATTCCAATCTGATCGACGCTCACCTTCCCGGTGAGCCGCGCCCCCACTTGCGCCACCACGAGTGCGGCCGCGTGGCTCGCGATGCGCCCGCAGCGTTCGAGCGGAAGCCCGTGCGCGAGCCCGTACAGGAAACCCGCCGCGTACATGTCACCCGCGCCGTTGGTGTTCACGGGCGTGACCTTGTAGGAAGGTATCACGATCTCCTCCGCGGCGCTCTTCACGATGCTCCCGCTCCCGCCAAGCTTCACGACCGCCACCCGGCAGTACTTAGCGAGCATCCCGGCGGCCTGAGCCCCACGCGCGCCCGTGAAGGACTCCGCCTCCTCCTCGTTCACGAAGAGGATATCGGCATAGTCGCGCGCGAGGCGGTGAAACTCGTCATGGTTCCTGCTGATCAGGGCCGGGTCCGCGAGGTCGATTGAGACCTGCGCGCCGTTTTTATGCGCAATTTCCATCGCCCGCACGCTCGCCGCCTTGAGATCGGGGTCCTCGAGCAGGTAGCCCTCGATGTGAAGGATCTTTCCCCGCGCGACGTCCTCGTCCGCCACGTCGTCCTCCCTGAGGAAGAGCGCCGCTCCCAGGTGCGTCGCGAAGGTGCGCTCCCCGTCGGGGGTGATGAGCGCGATGGCATGCCCCGTGAGCTTTTCGTTCCTTGCGAGCCTGACCGCGACCCCAACCCGCTCGCTCTCGCTGCGGTAGAGCTCGCCGAACTCGTCGTTCCCGACCTTGCCGATGAAGAGCCCGCTGCCTCCCAGGACCGCGACGCCCGCCACGGTGTTTGCCGCGCTCCCGCCCGGAGTCTTTTCCATGGGGCAGTCCGCCAGCGCCGCGAGAATGGCGCGGCTGCGCTCCTCGTCGACCAGCTGCATGGTTCCCTTCCGGAGCCCCAGCCGGTCCAGCACCGCCTGGTCCACCTCGATCGTGAAGTCCATGAGCGCCGACCCCAGTCCCACTACGTCATACATGCTCCCCTCCATGCGCCGCGATTGTAGAATAGTCCGGTTATGCAAAACGCGCGCCAATATTCAAGAAATAATTTTCCCCTTCAAATAGAATTGCATTTTTCCGCCCATCTTCCATGATTAAGAAAAACCAGGGGGACGCCCATGAAAAAAGTAAACCTCCTCAGGCTCGACCACGTGGCCATAGCGGTGCGCGATTTCGAAAAGGCCCATGCCTTTTTCACGAAGGTGTTCGGCGCGGTCCCGGGAACCTTTTCCGAGGTGCCGGGCATGAACTATATCTGGAAGAATTACGCGCTGGGCGACCTGTCCCGCATGGAGCTCCTGGGCCCCACGGCGCCCGACAGCTTCCTGGACGGCTTCCTTAAAACGCGCGAGGGGGGCGTGCATCACATGACCTTCCAGACGCCCGACATCCAGGAGGCGCGCGCGGCGCTCGAGGCGAACGGCATTCCCTATTTCGGGTACAACGAGTACGTGGGCGGAGTATGGAAGGAGCTCTTCATCCATCCGCGCGACGCCTTTGGCGTGCTCATCCAGATCGCCGAGTTCACCGCGGACGACTGGCTCGCCCCGGAGGTCAAGCTCCCCGGCGGGAAGCGCTTCCATGTCGAGAAGGGCGCGCACGGCGCCGTGCTCACGATGGAGCACCCCGGCGGCGGCATGGCGCGCTTCGAGCTCACACGCGCCGAAATCGACGCCCTGATAAAGGAGTTGTCCTGACGGCGACGCTCGGAACGCCGAGCTTCATTTGCGCGGTTCTTCGCGCCTTTTCCGGCCGGACGGGGCCGCCCGTTTCTTCCTGCGCACGGAAAAGCCGAACTTCTCGAGGGGCCTGTAGACGCTGAAGTACTGGCCGTGGCTGTAGCACAGGAGCCGGGCGTCCTCGAGGCGGAGCCTGCCCCTCTTGTCGATGAGCCGCTCTTCCACGTTCACGGCAAGCACGTCCGCGATGAACATGTGATGGCTTCCCAGCTCAATCACCCGCGACACCCTGCACTCGATTGAGACCGGGCACTCGGCGATGAGCGGGGCGGCAACCTTGTGCGCCCGCGCCTTGGTGAGCCTGCCGGCGGCAAACTTGTCCGTGTCGCGCCCCGATTTCACCCCGCAGAAATCGACCGCGCGCGCGATCTTCTCCACGGGAAGGTTCACCACGAACTCGCCGGAGCCGCGTATCATCGTGTAGGAAAGCCGCTCGGGCCTCAGCGAGATCGAGAGCATGGGCGGCTCGGTACACACGGTCCCCGCCCACGACACCGTGATGATGTTGTCCTTTCCCTCGAAACGGGAGGTGACGAGCACGGCGGGCACGGGGTAGAGCATGGTGCCCGGCTTCCAGGTTGTTTTTGGCATATGGTCTTACCTCGCGAGGAGAAGCCCGGACGCTATTCGGCCGGGAACGTGATGACGAACTCAGTGCCGCCGTTCTGCCGCATCTCGATCGCACCGTCAAGCTGGTTAACCAGGTTGTTCACAAGCTCCATTCCCAGGGTGCTCGTGCTCGTCCAGTCCACCCCTTCCGGAAACCCGACGCCGTTGTCGCGCACCGTCAGCGTTTAATGCGTCCGGTTCCGACTGAAGCCCACGAACACCTCCCCGCCCTTTCCCCCGGGAAAGGCGTGCTTGAGCGCGTTCGAGATGAGCTCGTTTATGATAAGGCCGCAGGGCACCGCCATGGTGAGGCTCACCTGGGTCCCTGGTATGTCCATGGAGAGCGAAACGGGCCCCTCGGTAATACCGAGCGACCGCGAGAGCCCCACCGCCAGCGAGTTCACGTAGTCGAGGAAATTTATTTCCACGAAGCTCGACGACTGGTAGAGCTTTTCGTGCACGAGGGCGATCGAGCGCACCCGGGCCTGGCTCACCCGGAACACGTCGAGCACCACGGGATCCTGGATGCGCCTCGTCTGCAGGCTCATGAGGCTCGATATGATCTGGAGGTTGTTCTTCACGCGGTGGTGCACCTCTTTTAAAAGCACCTCCTTCTCCTTCAGGGACGCGCTGATCGCCGCCTTGGCGTACTCGCTTTCCATGATGCGCTTCTCCAGGGCGGTCGCCATCTTGTCCAGGGCGCACGCGAGCAATCCGAACTCCGTGTGATCGTGCGCTATCCCCGCGCGGGCGTGCAGGTTGCCCCGCATGAGCTCGTTCGCCTCCTTCACGAGCATGTTCATTTTCTTCATGATGAGATGGTACGAGATGAGCCAGGTGGCGCCGAGCGAAAAGGCGAGCACGAGGACCAGGAGCACGATGTTGCGGATGAGCACCCATTTCGCGTCCGCGAGGGTGACGTCCCGAGGGATTCCCACCCGTATGTAGAGGTATGGCTTGTCGTCGCCACGCGCAAGGCGCGAGAAGCCGTAGCAGCGCACCACGCCGTCGACCCCTGCCGCGGTGAAAGCCCCCTCGCTCTCACTGCCGGAGAGCTTCTCGATCATTTCGGGCAGGTCCGGCAGGCCCTCGTATTTTTCGGCGTGCGGAAAGCGGTACAGGCGCGTCCCCTTCCAGTCCGTGAGCGCGAGGGCGCTTCCCACCGGGAGCTTGACCTCTGAGAAGAGCTGCCCGTATTGCATGAGGTCGAACGCGATGGCAAGCACTCCCCGCAGGCGGTTGCCGGCGTCGAACACCGGGTAGGCGTAATGGATCACCGCCTTGTTCGCGTACACGCTCCTCACGTATTCCCCGATCGAGAACGCCTGTTTCCCGATCACGTCCCGGAAGTACTTGCTGGTGCTTACGTTTACCGTGAGCACGGGAGCCGCGGATGCGCGCACATACCCGTCCAGGTCGGTGAGGATTATATTCTGGTAATACGGATTGTAATGAACCAGGAGCCCGAACATGGCCGCGGATTCCTGTGCCTTGAACTCCCTCACCTGGGGAAATTGCGAGAGCGTGGCCAGGAGCTGGTGGGCGTTTTCGACGACGCGCTCCTGCTGGAACGCGGCGCTTCGCGCAAGCTGCAGCGCGATCTCGTTGGCGTGCCCGATCTCCTCCGTCCAGGATTCCATGCTGCCGTATAACGTAATAAGCGCGCACGGGACCACGACGATCAGGATCATCATGAACAGGTAGGTCCGAACCGGTCTTGAAGAGAACGGCTTCATGAATCCCTCCGTTGAGTGCCCGGCTGCCCGCGGCGCGGAACAGGAAAAGGTGGCGATGTGAACGGTCAGTCCCGACACAGGGAAGAATCGGCGAATCTATTTTTAATGGTAACTATTCAGCAAATTGTAAGCCTTTAGGCTGCTAAAGTAAAGAAAAAAAAATGGCGCTTCCGGCTTGTGAGTGGGTAAATAATGTGCTATAAGATGGTATTATG
>CALMJO010000053.1 GCA_937864375.1 uncultured Spirochaetota bacterium | reverse complement strand
CATCCGCAGGCGCGCCCTGGAAAACCAGTGGATCACGACCAACCTGTACCCCGCGCCCCATGGACCGGTGATCGACATGGAAGAAATGCCATGTCGATCACCGGTCCATGGGGCGCGGGATACAGGTTGGTCGTGATCCACTGGTTTTCCAGGGCGTGCCTGCGGATGATGTCTACCTGCTCGCCGGCGAAGCTCACCGCAGAATCGGAGCAGAACCGGTAATAATCCAGCAGGAGGGAAGGATTCTGTATGCTGGCCACCTGGCTGCGCGGAACAGGTACCTGCGTGAAGCTCGCATACGTTGTCCCCCAGAACACGGTTCCCCATGCCCGGTTGAGCGCGTCGATCGATGCATATCGTGCCTTCAGCCACCGGTGCCATTTGTTCCTGCAGGATTCACACACGCAGAGGTCGGACCCCTCGTGCCCGATCTCGTTGTCGATCTGCCACCCGATCACCTGCGGATTCTTCCCGTAATGACGCGCAATTTTCTCGACGATTTTCTTCGAGGCACGGCGGTAGGTGTCCGAGTTATAGCATCCCTCCCTCCTCGCGCCAAAATCCCGCTCCATCCTGCTGGGATGCACCTGGACCATGGAAGGGTCCTTTTCATAGAGCCAGACCGGGAACGTGGCCGTGGGCGTGCCCAGTACGACCTTGATGTCCTCCTTCGCGAGGACCTTAATCGCCTCGTCAAAAAGAGAAAAATCGTATTTCCCTTCCCTGGGCTCGAGCAGCACCCAGGCGAATTCCATGAGCCGGGCGGCCTTGATTCCCATCTCCTTCATTCTGCGCGCATCGGAATCCCAGAGGGACCTGTCCCACTGCTCCGGGTAATAATCGACGCCAAACAGCACCCCGCCCTGCTGATTTCCCATTTTCGCTACCTCTCTCTGATAGGTTTTAATTCATTACCCTGAAGCGAAGGAATTTTCCAGTTATTTTCATGTGACGGGGATAAAATGCAATCATGTCTACTAAGCTTAACCGCCTGGAAGGACCCCACATGAAATCTATACTGGTACTGGTCGCAGCCGTGCTTACAGCCATTCCATCATGCGCACCGCGGCCCCGGGCCGAACTTGCGGGCCTCCAGGGAGTGGAAATTGGCTATCACTCGCCCATGCTCTCCATCGAAATAAAAAACGGCTCTCTTTCCTTCACCAGGCAGGTGGATGTGAAATATGCCAAGCCATGGAGCGCTACCCCTGAATCGTATAAAGAAAGAACCGGCGGGGGGAGCATTTCCGGACAGCAGGTGCGAGCGCTGCTCGATGCTGCCGACGCGTGCGGGTTCTTTGCCTTGAATGACGCCTATGGCGCGCCGGGGGATGAGCGCTATTACGCCTACGAGATTTCAATCACTCAAGCCGGCCGCAGGAAAACCGTGGTTTTCAGGAGCAATCCATCATACGCAGAGGCCCCTTCGTGCTTTGTTACGCTCCAGGAAAAGATCACCGCGCTTGCCGGCAAATGATCGTCAGGATTTTTTAGGCAGATAGGCGAGAGGATCGACCGGTTTGCCGCCCCGTCCGATTTCAAAATGAACGACTCCCCCTGATTCCGGAACCCCAATGGGGCACCCCGCTTTCACGGAATCGCCTTCCCTGACATTCACCGACTTCAGCCGCGCATACACCGTGACGAAGCGATCGTCATGCGCGATGATGACATAGGTTCCGAATCCGCGCATGTCCCCGACCTTCTTCACCGTCCCCGCCGCCGCCGAAAGGACTGACTGCCCAGGTGCGCCAGTAATCTCGATGCCTATGGGTTTCACGCCGTTGATCTCTTCCCTGGAAATCTTGACAACCGCGGGAAGCGGCCAGTTGAACCTGGGTGCAACGATCTTGTCCTTGCTATGCGCTTTTGGCTCCACAGCTTTCGCGGCTGCGTGATGCTCCTTTTTTTCCGCCCCCGGAACTTTCAAGACCATGCCGGCATACAGGGGCGCACCGGCCTTTATCCCGTTCAGGGCGCACAGCTCCTCAACCGAGCTCCCGCTCCGACGGGCGATTGCGCTGAGCGTGTCTCTTTTCCTGACCTTGTATGCGTGAACCTCGGTTGTTTTTTTGCATTCGGCCGCGGGAGCGGGCTGCCTCCCGGCCTTTATCCGGAGCGAATCTTCATCCGGGATATCCGCACTGTGCGCAGGCGTCTCGATCTTGTAAGACGCCTCCCTGTCCTCCAGTCCGTAGAGGGACGCAAGATCCGAGTCGCTGTACCGCAGGCGTTCGTTGTTGGGATTGTAATCGATCGGGGAGGCCATGGCGGCGGCCTGGTCCGCGGGCCTTGCCCGGTCCTGCCGTACGACCGTGCGCGGAGGGGCACATTGCACCAGCAATGCGCACAGCACGACCACGACGGTCGAAATGAACATCCCTGTTCTCGTCACGGAACAACTCCCTCTGTTCCGCGCCGCGTACGAGTCACGGCGCTATTCTGTTAGATGAAGGCAGATTTACCCTTAATCTTTTTATCGACACTCAAGCCTGTAGAGTTGAGCATAAAAAATTATTTGTCAGGAGGCTTGAGGGGGGTGCATCGCTGGCTAGAGGATGTCCTGTTTCACGGGGTCGACATTTCGTACGTGGATAAGCCAATCGGGGCAGCGTGGATCGCTTATTATGTCGCATGGGAAGGCCCGGCATAAGGGAATTCCATTATTTTAGCGGGCGCCGACATATGTCATTGACAATTGTGATTTTCAATACCATACTGGCCACGCAGTTTAAATCAGGCTTAACGAAGGTTACCCTATCATGAGCGATGCACCCGGAACGAACCCGCAGGAGAATTCCCAGCCGGCTGGCGGGAGGCCGAACCTCAACAAGACTAATTCAACGTCCAGGCTCCTGTATCTCATCATGCAGTACCGGGAATCCAGGTTATACCGGTGGATCAGCACTCATCCCGAGATCTCGATCGCCATCGTAGCGCTCTGGGGCATGTCTATCATCATCCTGTTTCTCTGGTTCGTTATCACGCGCGTGGTGCAGCCTGCCTGACCGCATTTACCGGGCAATAACGACATTCCGCTGTTCGGCCTCGCTCAGTTTCATACAGAATTCCAGGAATTCCTTGTAGTGTTCCGGGTCTATCCTCACCGCACCCATGGTCACTTCCTTGGTCATGTGCACCTGGGCGCTGCCCTTCCTCTTCTCGATTCGTATTCTCGCCTTTCCGAACCGGCAGGAGATTTCCTCTTCGTGAAAAAACGGGGTTTCCATGAACCTGTCCGGAAGCACGTACGTGTACCGTTCGGTCTCTCCGATGTTTTCCAGTATATAGAGCGGCAGCGTGCGTTCAGAGGACTGGATATAGCGCCTTATCAGGCTCTTCGTGGGCATGCCGAGCACGGCCTTGTCGGAAAGGGGCGGTGCTATGGAGAAACACCGCCCGGACACGGAAAGCACGAGCGGCGCGTCCACTGATTTCATGTTCTCGATCGAATACCTGTCTACG
>CALMJO010000052.1 GCA_937864375.1 uncultured Spirochaetota bacterium | reverse complement strand
GGATATAAAATCCTGGGTTTCCATGAAACGATAGCTGATGTACGAATTTTTTTTCGCATCTTCGGCGGTGCGGGACTGCGGGAGGATTCCGGACCAGGAAATATGGGAAATCAATATCGCCATGGATTCGCTTTCCGGGAACCTGCAGCACCCGACCGTGGACAGGGACAACCTCTTCCAGAAGTTCGGCTTCCCCGCGCCCTAGCGGCCGCAGCCGGGAGCGCGTAATGCCTGAACGCCGGCGCACTCCGGCCGGAAACGCGTTATGCGAGATCGCGCTCGCGAATCCGCGCCCTGATCTCCTCATAGCGCTTTTTATCGATGGGATAGAAAAAGAGGAACGCGAGCCCGCCCAGGAAGAAGGCCGCCGTGATCGGCCCCACGAGAAGACGGATTCCCAGGAGCGACTCGGCGCTCTGGACCGTGTCGGGCACGTAGCCAAAGAGCCCCAGCACGAGGCCCACGAAGAGCCCCGCAAGCGCCTGGCCGATCTTGATCATGAACGTCCACAGCCCGTAGTACACGCCCTCGCGGCGCACGCCGCTCGCCGCGTAGTCGTAATCGATCGTGTCGGGGATGATCGCCCAGGGCATGACGTAATGCGACGAGAGCCCCACGCCCGTCACGAACATGATCGCGTACACGGCGTTGATTCCCGCGACATGCCCCATGAAAAAAATGAGGAGGCACGCGACCGACACCACGCTCATCCCCAGGATGTAGGTGGGGCGCTTCCCGATCTTCCCGGAAAGCCACACCGCGCCGGGGATAAAGGCCATGGAGGTGACGAGCATGATGACCGAGGCGGGGGTGATGAGCTTCTCGTCATTGAAGAGGTACTTGAAGTAGTAGACGAGCGTGGCCGTCACCACGGTGATGCCGCAGGTGTTCAGGGTCCACGCGCCCAGGATGAATACGAAGGGCCTGTTCCGGAAGGCCGCGCGGTTTGAGCCCAGGATTCCGTGCGGCTCGGCGCTGCCGGATCGCGCGCCCTCGCGCACCGCGAAGAAGGGCGTGAGCACGGAGATCACGATCATCGCGCCGAAGATCGCCCCCATGGCCATGAAGCCAGTCGTGCGGTCGCCGAATCCCATGATGATTGGCATGCCCGCCCCGGCGCCCAGTATGGTTCCCACGCAGGCGTACATGGACTTGTACCCGGTGAGCGAGGTGCGCTCGTTGTAGTCGGTCGTGAGCTCGGGCATGAGCGCGTTGTACGGAACGTTGGCGCACGAGTACGCGAGGCAGAGCAGGATGAAGGAGACGCTCGCCCATGCGAACATGGACGCCTGGGTGGAGGCGTGCGGATTGGTGAACATGAGAAAGTACGCAAGGCCAAAGGGAACGGCCCCGAACAGGAACCAGGGGCGTCGTCTCCCCATGCGGCTCTTCGTACGGTCGGACAGGAACCCCACCGTGGGATCGATGAACGCGTCCAGGGCCTTCCCCGCCATGATCGCGAGCCCGGCGAGCCCGGCGGAAAGCCCCACCTCGTCGGTCAGGTAGTTCATGAGCCAGAAGGCCATGGTGATCCAGAAGATGCTGCTCGAGAATTCGCCGGCGCCGTAGCCCAGCTTGAGTTTGAGTGAAAGCTTTTCCACTGCGGTCATCGTCGCCTCCGTGTGAAATCGCGTTACGTACCATTTATCCGCTATAGTCGATGCCGGATATGCCTGGAAATCAAGTGCAATTTAAGGCAACGGAGTGTAAGAATAAGAGATATGGAGATGGACGAGATGAGGGGGATGAGGATTTGATTTTCCCGGCTGCCATTTCGAACCCGTCGTTTGGGTGAGAAATCTTGTCCGGCATCCACGCCGTGGCGGTTTCTCCCTGCTGCCGGTGACAGCATCATCGTCACTCCCGCCAACCCAATCCTTATCTCATCTATCGCCGTTTTTCTTTATCTCCCCATCTCCTGTTTCTTTTCGTACTCGCCTGTTCCATAACGCGCATGATGAACTCCGATTTGCCCTCCGTATAGGCCGCCCTGTCGTTCGGAAATTCCTCCGCGAGTCTTCGCTTGAGCGCGCCGTATTCGCTCGCGGCATCGGGATGGCCGATTAAATAGTCCCGGAAGAGCAGCCTCTCCCAGTGTTCAAAGTGTTCCTCGACCATGTGCAGGTGATGCGTGCGAACTCCCTCCGCGTTCCTCTTTATGAACCACGCGTACCAGGGCCCGCCGTCGTCGCCCCGCGTGGGCCTCCAGAGGTGTTCGTAGCCCAGGCCCTCCAGCACGGGGACGACCGCGCGCTTCGCTTCATCGAGCGAGGTGACGCCTGTGAGCATGTCGATCACGGGCTTTGCCGCGAGACCGGGCACCGCGGTGCTGCCAAAGTGCTCGATGCGCGTGAGGGGCCCCGACGGGAAGAGGGCAAGAAGTTGCGCCTTCTCGCGCGCGAACATGGCGGGCCATTCGGGATTCCAGGGGACGACCGCGGTGTCCTCGCGCACCAGCCGCGCGATCCTTTCTTCGCGTGTTTCACCGCCGTGCGCCGTCATTTTCCGTTCATTCCCATGACGAAGCTGACCGGATTGCGCCGGCTCATCGCAGCGCGCCATCACGCCCGGTCCGCCCGGTGCGGAAGAAATAAAATGAATATGCCGCCATGAGAATGAAAAACAGGAGCTGGCAGGCGAACCTGAACCAGTTCATGTCGTTCGCGGGAAGGTCCACACGCACCATGACCCCGGTGTTGATCGCGATGTCGGACACCATGATCGCGAGCCCCAGCATGACACCGTACCCGGTGCGAAACACGAGGAGGAGCGCCGCGATCGGGTCGAGCAGCGTGAGCGAGGTCCAGTACGCGTTTATCCAGAGGGGAGCGGGGTAGCCTAAAAAGCCAAGCAGGGCCATGTCCATGAGATGCGTTGTCGTTCCCGTGCAGAAGCCGGCGATGAGCGCGCACACGACGAGCTTTTCCGCCCGTGACGCACCGGTGCTGAACAGCAGGCCGTGGGAAAATCGTTCGATCAAATGGTCCTTCCTTTCCGGGACTATGCGATTCGGCCCCCGCACGCTGCCGCGCGCGCCGGGGGCAGGATCAATGATTGCGCGGGGAGCGGCAGGATTTCAACGATAAATTTTGATGCGCGCCGGGCGCGGGGTCGGGGCGATTCGCTTCTTGACATGCGCCCTCTCCGGGTGGTATACTTGAGGCACGTGAGCACGCAATGGAAACCGGGCAAAGGCGTATAACCGACAAGGCGCTCCTGGACGAAATCTTCACGGGCGTATTCATGAAGGGGAGCGTGTATCTCAAGACCGCGGGACTCAATGTTCAGGTGGATTCGTTCGCCTACGAGGGCGGGCGCATCGTCGTGACGACGGGTGCCGGCGGCGGCGAGATCGAAAGCCCCCTGCTCTACGTGCGCAACGCGGAGGAGGTGCACTTCGCGCGCGTGGCGCTCGTCTCGCGCGGCGGCGAAGGGACGCTGGTGTTCGACCCGCTGGAGGTTCAG
>CALMJO010000051.1 GCA_937864375.1 uncultured Spirochaetota bacterium | reverse complement strand
ATATTAGAGAGGGCGACACGGTCGCGATGTCGTTTTACCGGGGGAGGCGCTTTCCATTGATCCTCCCACTTTCGTGGCGCTAAAAGTCGTCTACGCGGAGCCGGGCGTGAAAGGCGACACGGCGACCAACGTGACCAAACCGGTCAAGGTTGAGACCGGCGCCCAGGTATACGTGCCGCTCTTCGTAAACGAGGGCGACGTGATCAAGATCGACACCCGCACGGGCGAATACGTGGAGAGGGTAAAAAAGTAATGAGCGCGATTCGGTTCATACTGGACTGGATAAATGAAAACCCCGGAAGCGCAATTGGCGCGCTCCTGGGCTTCGTGTTCGGCATACTCCTGTTCACGGTCGGTTTCCTCAAGATGATGGTGCTGCTTGTTCTCGTGCTCATAGGCTACTTCGTGGGCAAGAGCTGGGATAAAAAGGTGAGTCCCATAGACCAGATCAGGGATTTCATCAGGAACAGGGGCCGGTAAGGCCCCGTACGCACGCGGGGCGCTCTGCCCGGCTGACGCCGCATACCCGGAGGACGCGCGAGGGTGAAGGAGGCACATCCCCTGGTCAACGACGCCTACAGGCTCGTAAGAAAAAAGCGCTACCGCGACGCCGTTCCCGTCCTCGAAAAGGTGACCTCGTCGAGGCCCTCCGATCCTTACCCCTATTTCCTCCTGGCATGCGCGTATCTGCATTCGGGAGAGCTCGCGCGCGTGGAGCTCCTTGTCAAACGCTCGCGCTCCCTGCGGCAGGACTACCTCCCGGCCCTCGAGCTCGAGGCATTTCTACTTTTGAAGTCGTCGGCGGAAACGGGACCGGTGGTTTCCCGCTACCTCGACATCGCACAGCGCTATCCAAAAGACCGCACCGTAAAGCGCGCCATTGAAACGCTCCGCGAACAGCAGGACTTTTCGACGCTCCAGCGCGGCGCCCGGTTCGCCCGTTTCGTCGACATTCCGGCACCGGCCACAAGCAGTCCCCGGAACACGGCGAGGTCTCCACGCCGAACGCGCCCGAGGCTGAAACTCGTCTTAATAGTCGCTGCAGCAGTCATCGTTGCGGCCTTAATCGGGACCCTTTCATATATTTTCCGAGATGCCATTCGCACCCTGGTCGAAACCCGGCTTGCTGCCAAATCCGCCGCATCGGTTCCCGATTACGAGAGCATGACGCCCGACCGCTCATGGGGCGACCTCGTCGACAAATCGAGGAGGGCGGAGGTCGTGTACGCGAGCCAGGACGAGGTGGCCAGGGACTTCAACTCCGCGAAGCAGCTCATGAAGGACGAAAAGTACAACGACGCGCTCCGGCGAATCAACCGCCTCCTGAACGGCACCACCGCGCTCCCTGTTCGCGAGCGCGCCGACTTCCTGCGCTCGTTCATACTTGGCATCAAGGACCGGAAGCCCGAGCGCATCGCATTCAACGAACTCTCCGCGCGTCCCTACCTCTTCAACGGCTGCATGGTCGCCCTAAAGGGCGCGGTAGCCGATCTCCGGAAAGGACAGGGAAAGACGACCTTCTCGCTCGTGGTCCCCAAAACGTCAGCCGCGCAGCCAGGCGTCGTCGACGTGTATTACCTGAAAGACGACCAGGCGATCGTGCATGGCGAAACCGTCGATGTCACCGGCGTGTTCATGAGCGCGACCGCCGGCGCGAGGATTTTCCTGGACGCGAGGACGGTGGAAGGGGAGAGGTGATGTACATTTATCATGGTTTCGTATCCCCACAATAGACATCGTCTACTCAGCTAATTCGCTCAAACAGACATCCACGAACTGGTGATCAGCGCTACCGATTCCACGTTTAACATGAATTCCTAAAAATATTTTCCTGCATTCCCTTCAGCAAGTAAATTTATTTAAGCATCTCTCCTTCCCGCTCGTATCAACAACACTATTACTTGTTGACGATAACCGGGCAATGACATATAAAGAAATCATCAAAAAACTAGCGCAAGACGGATGGCACATTTCGCGGCAACGCGGCAGTCACCGTCAATACAAGCATACCGTGAAACGTGGTGTGGTGACAATCGCACATCATGGAGTAACCTCTCACATGGGGCCCGGGATGTTAAAAAGCATACTTAGACAGGCGCAGATAGAAATGCGGCGAGGCAAATAATGTACAAATACATTGTAGTTATAGAGAAAACTTCCGATGGGTACAGCGCCTCGGTGCCGGCCCTTCCGGGATGCGTGGCAATGGCCGACACCAAGGATAAGACCGAAGAGCTTATCTACCAGGCGATTCGGTTGCATATCGAGGGATTGAAACGGGAAGGGCTGGAAGTTCCCGTGGAGCGTGACGTGGAAGTTGAAACGATGGTGTTTGGGTGAATATTCGCGGAAGGCACGCCAAAATAAAAATCACCCAATAAAAAACCCCTGGAAACTCCCGGGGTTTTATACGTAGCGGAGGAGGGACTCGAACCCCCGACACGCGGATTATGATTCCGCTGCTCTAACCAGCTGGGCTACTCCGCCATTATTAGCGCGGGCAGGATTTGAACCTGCGACCTTTGGGTTATGAGCCCAACGAG
>CALMJO010000050.1 GCA_937864375.1 uncultured Spirochaetota bacterium | reverse complement strand
GGACGGGAGCCTTTCGTTCCTCGAGGGGACGGTGTTCCCGCACACCTGCGACTCGATACAGAGGTTGTCGGACGTGTGGAGGATCAATACGAAGTTCAACTTCCACCTGGACGTGGTGCTTCCGGTAAAGCTCACGACCGACAGCGCGCGCGACTACATGAAGGACGTGATGAAGAAGTTCAGGCGCGACCTCGAAAAGGCGATGGGCGTGACTATCACGGACGAGAAGCTCGCCGCGAGCGTGAAGCTCTACAACGCGATCCGCGCGAAGCTCAAGGAAATTTATGAACTGAGGAGCTCCGCGCCCGGCGCGATCTCCGGCGCCGACATGTACGCGGTGATCAAGGCGGGCATGATGATGGACCGCGCGGACTTCCTCGCGGCCCTGGAGAAGCTCGCGGCCGAGGTGAAGGAGAAGGCCGCGCAGGCGGGGGGAAAGGCGCCCAAGCGCGTGATGCTCGCGGGCGGCATCTGCAACCACCCGAATTTCTACGGGATAATAGAAGAGTACGGCGCGGCGGTGGTCTGGGACGAGCTCTGTACGGGGACGCGCTCCTTCGAAGGGGCAATAGCCGAGTCGGCCCCCGCGGTGGACGCCATCGCGAAACGCTACCTCGACGACAGCGTGTGCCCCGCGAAGCACAACGGCAACACGGCGCGCGCCGACAATCTGCTCGCGCTCGTGAAGGAGAAAAAGGCGCAGGGGGTGCTCTTCATCTACCTGAAGTTCTGCGACCCGCAGTGCTTCGACTACCCGTACATGAAGGAGGCGCTGGACAAGGCCGGCGTTCCCTCCATGCTCTACGAGGTGGAGGAGCAGCCCCAGGCGGAGGGCCAGATCCGCACGAGGTTCGAGACGTTTATTGATATGCTGTAAGACCTCACCCCCCGGCCCCCTCTCCTGAGAGGAGAGTGGGAGTGGAAGGGGGATACGGGTTGATCTGGAAGAGACGATGGAAAAGATACAGCATAATGATTAAGTAACAAGAACTCTATTAGACCCCCCTCTCCGGTGGGAGAGGGGTCGGGGGTGAGGTGATCATATGGCAGTGAGAAGCGAAGCCGAAATGAAGGAAGCGCGCAAGATCAAGTCGGTCAAGCGCATGAAGCAGATAATGACGGAGTACTACATAGACGCGAAGTCCGCGAGGCAGAACGGCAAGAAGGTCGCATGGATCACGAGCGGCGGGCCCGTGGAGCCGCTCATCGCGATGGACGTGATCCCGGTCTACCCCGAGAACCACGGCGCGATGATCGGCGCCTCCAAGATGGGAGTGGACCTGTGCGAGAAGGCCGAGGCGATGGGCTACGCGCGCGACCTGTGCTCGTATGCGCGCTCGGACATCGCCTGCGCGCCGCTGAACGGCGGTCCCATCGGGGGGCTCCCGGAGCCGGACTTCCTGGTATGCTGCAACAACATCTGCGGCACGGTACTCAAGTGGTACGAGGTGCAGGCGCGCTATTTCAAGGTGCCGCTCTTCATCCTGGACACTCCCTTCATCCACACCGAGTTTTCCGTGGAAGCGAAGAATTACGTGAAGCGGCAGATGCTCGAGTACATCACCTTCCTAGAGGAGCAGTGCGGGAAGAAGATGGACATGGACCGCATGGACCAGGTGGGCCGCCTCGCCGTGCAGGGACAGAGGCTCTGGCAGGAGGTGCTCGACACCACCACGCACAGCCCCGCGCCCATGACGGCCTTTGACGCATTCTTCCACCTCGCGCTCATCGTGACGCTGCGCGGGACGCAGACCGTGATCGACTACTACACGGACCTGCGCGACGAGATGCGGCAGCGCATCGCCGACGGCATAGGCATCGTACCGGAAGAGAAGTACCGACTGCTCTGGGACAACCTTCCCGTGTGGTACAAGACCAAATGGCTCAGTGACAAGTTCGCGGCGCACGGGGCCTGCCTGGTGGCCGACACCTACACGAGCGCCTGGAGCGGCGTGGTGCACCTGATTGACGAGAACAACTTCATCGAGTCCGCGGCGATCGCGTACTCGAGCGTGTACATCAACATCTCGATCGACATGATGCTGGACACGCTCCGCAAGATGATCACCAAGTACAGGGCCGACGGGCTCGTGATCCATTCGAACAGGAGCTGCAAGCCCTATTCGCTGGGGCAGTACGACCTGCAGCGTATGGTCATGAAGGAGTTTGGGGTGCCGTCGCTCATCATCGAGGCGGACATGGTGGACGAGCGCAACTTCAGCGAGAGCCAGATCGAAACGCGCATAGACGCCTTCATGGAAACGCTGGCGCAGAAAGAACACTGATACACATCGCTTTAATCCGCGCGCGCACGGAAAGGGAGAGGTGGGGATAGAAGAGATGGATGAGATAAAGGCGGTATTTTTATTAAGCGAATGAAATCCGTGCCTTTATCTCTTTAATCGCCGTTGAGCCGTTATCTCTTCATCTCCCTTGGATGGCGTCCGCGGAGTAAGCTTTTTTGGGAGTATGGCTATGGTCACTGCGGGCATTGATATAGGGTCGATTTCGGTGAAGGCGGCGATGCTGCACGGGGGCACGGTGCTGGGGACCCGCACGGGCTTTACCGGGTACAACGCGGCGGAGTCGGGCAGGAAGATATTCACGGACCTCCTGGACGAGCTCGGCATGGAGGAGGCGCGCATCGAGCGGGTGGTCTCCACCGGCTACGGGCGCAACGCCGTGAAGTTCGCGCACAAGGCCATGACGGAGATAATCTGCCACGGCGCCGGCGCCTTCTTCACCGACG
>CALMJO010000049.1 GCA_937864375.1 uncultured Spirochaetota bacterium | reverse complement strand
GCAATTATGGATAAGAAAATGAAGAAGGCTGACTTAGCAGCCTAAAGGCTTACTATTATACTATTGAGGCAATTTTGAGATGGCTTCTATTCAGTACGTGCAGACATGAAATACCTTTTTTCAAAGAGACCATCAATGCTTCTAAATATTTACCACACCCTTGGGGCCTTCTAACGCGCGAAAGAAAACATAAAATAATCATCTAAAAGACAATAATCCACCACCCCTAACGGGATTCAGTAGGGACCATAACCTATACCATCTTTATCACTATCAAGGAAACTGCGTCCTCTTTCCTGGAAAAGCTCCCCGATATTGACCAGTTTATCGGCAGCAACTTCTTCAAAAAGCTCTCCCCTCTCCGGAAAAAGCCCATGGGTATAGGCCTTAAAATTTAAACTGCCAGTACACACGAAGTGCGCGTGCCGTAGCCGGGCCAGGATGTCCCGAAAATGCTCACCAATCCGCTCAAAACCGGTGCATGGAGGACTTCATCATCACTATTTCCGGAGGGCGGCGTGACTGATGTGGTTTTTCAATAACATGGGTATTTACACAGCACGTGGTATCATGCGTACATCAATTTCCCTCTTGGGTCGGGGACAGGACGATCCAGACTATGCGCGGTTTCAATCCATTCATCAATAATGGTGCCGACGTTCTGCAAGGCTTCCTCATAGCTTTCGCCGTCCGCCTGGCATCCCATTAGTTCGGGAACTTCGGCGATGTAGGCGCTATCCTCGTCGCTCCAATAGATGATCACTTCATATTTATAATTCTTCATTCGTTTCACCCAATTTGTATTTCAAGATAAGATTTCTCACCTGCTTTACCTGGTATGGTTTCGCCTTGCCTCCCTTCGGCTGAATGTTAATAATCTCCGTCACATCTTTCCGATAGAAGATATAATGATCCCCTTTAATCCGTTCGTTAAAATCAAATCGGCCCAGCAAGGCGCGCAATTCCTCAAAGTTGATGTTAGCGTCGCTTCGGCCCGAAAGAACCCTGTTCAATAATTTATCAAATTGTGTCACAATTGTCAATTAGTGGAAAATTATCGAAAAGTCAACCGGGAAAAACTCCTCAGAGGAAAATCAGGCGCTTCGCGTTAAACGCCTTACGGCATTTATTTCTTTGCCCCTGGCAGGGGCTAGCTTGAACATCAAGGAAACTGCGTCCTCTTTCCTGGAAAAGCTCCCCGTCATAAACCAGTTTATCGGCAGCAACTTCTTCAAAAAGCTCTCCCCTCTCCGGCAAAAAGCCCATGGGTATAGGCCTTAAAATTTGCGAACGGCCCAAAATCGCGCTTTTTTCAAAAGCACGGGCAAAACGGCCCATGACCGTTCCACAGATTGTGCATAACGGTGATGAAATGTCAACGTATAATTGAAACACCTTTGAAGACCGATTATGCCTGCGGCCCCCTCTTCATCGGTCGATAATACCCCTTGTATAACGAACATTCGCGCCAGATCCTGTACCACGTTTTCTCCGCAAAACCGGCAAACACCACGGAGGGAAACATCCGCGCACCGCAGTCGGGACACTGCTCGGGATTGGTCTCGAACGAGTGCTCAATCGCGGCCTTCCACGCGGACCTAAAAAAAGCGGCCCCTTCGGGCCGCTCTCTCGTTTTCCTGCTATTCTCGCGGTGCGCGTCACCACGTCCCCGTTTTAATGTACTCGTCCATCGCCAGCGCCGCCTTTCTTCCCGCGCCCATCGCGAGGATCACCGTCGCGGCCCCGCTCACGATGTCGCCGCCCGCGAAGACGCCTCGCTTGCTCGTCTTCATCGTGTTCTCGTCGGCTATGATGGTTCCCCACTTCGAGGTGGAGAGCCCCGACGTGGTCTTCTGGATGATGGGGTTCGGGGCGTTCCCGATCGCGATGATGGCCACGTCGATGTCCAGCCTGAATTCCGACCCCTTCACCGGGACAGGGCGCCGCCTGCCCGAGCTGTCGGGCTCGCCCAGCTCCATCCTGAGGCACTCAACCTGCTTGAGCCTGTTCTTCTCGTCGCCAATGAAGCGCACCGGATTCGTGAGCAGGCGGAAATCGATCCCCTCCTCCTCAGCGTGGTGCACCTCCTCCGCGCGCGCGGGCATCTCCTGCTTGGAGCGCCTGTAGACCAGGTAGACGTTCTTCCCGCCCAGGCGCAGCGCCGTGCGCGCCGAGTCCATCGCCACGTTCCCGCCGCCGAATACCGCGATGTTGTCCGCGCGGATGATCGGGGTGTCGTATTCCGGGAAGCGGTACGCCTTCATGAGGTTCGCGCGCGTCAGGTATTCGTTCGCCGAGTAGACCCCCTGCAGATTCTCGCCCGGCACCTCCAAAAACTGCGGGAGCCCCGCGCCGGAGCCAATAAAGACGGCGCTATAACCCCTGTCCAGGAGATCGTCCACGGTCTCGCCCATGCCCACCACGCGGTTCACCGTGACCTCGACGCCCAGCTTCTTGAGCGCCTCGATCTCGTAGTGCACGATCGCCTTGGGAAGCCGGAACTCGGGGATGCCGTACACGAGCACGCCGCCGGGGCTGTGCAGCGCCTCGAAGACTGTCACGGCGTAGCCCAGCTTCGCGAGCTCGCCGGCGGCCGTGAGTCCCGCGGGGCCGGAGCCCACGATCGCGACCTTCTTCCCGTTCGCGGGAGCGGTCTCCGGGAGCGGCATGTTCACCTTCTCGCGCTCGTAGTCGGACACGAAGCGCTCGAGCTTGCCTATGGCCACGGGATCGAACTTCTTCGCGAGCACGCATTTCTCTTCGCACTGCGTCTCCTGCGGGCACACGCGCCCGCACACCGCGGGAAGCGTGTTCGTCTGCTTGATGACCTGTATGGACTTCGTGAAGTCGCGCTCGGTGATCGCCTTGATGAAACCGGGTATGTCGATCTGGACCGGGCAGCCGTCCACGCACGTGGGCCTCTTGCACTGCAGGCAGCGCTGGGCCTCCAGCACCGCCGTCTCCTCCGGGTAGCCCAGCGGCACCTCGTTGAAATTGTTTCTGCGCTCCTGCGGCGACTGTTCCGGCATCACCTGGCGCGGGATCTTATTTGCCATGGCCCGTCACTCCCTCAAGCCTGCATTTGTGGTGTTCCATCGACTCCGCCTCTTCGCCCCGGTAGGTTCCCAGGCGCGCCATGAGCTCGCCAAAGTCCACCTCGTGCCCGTCAAATTCGGGACCATCCACGCAGGTGAAGCGCTTCTCTCCCTTCACGGACACGCGGCAGCCGCCGCACATGCCGGTGCCGTCCACCATGATCGAATTGAGGCTCACGAAGGTCTTGATCGCGTAGCCGCGCGTCATCTCGCTCACCGCCCTCATCATGGGCACGGGGCCTATGGCGACGACGATGTCGACCTTCTCCCTTTTTATGATCTCCTCGAGCGCGCCGGTGACGAAGGCCTTCTTCCCGTAGCTCCCGTCGTCGGTGCACACGACCATCTCCCCGCCTATCTCCCTGAGCTCGTCCTCGAGTATGAGCAGGTCCTTCGTGCGGGCGCCGATGATGTTGATCAATTTATTTCCCGCGGCCTTCATCGCCTTCGAGATGGGGAAGATGGGCGCGATGCCAATCCCGCCCCCTATGCACACGGCGGTCCCGTAATTCCTGATGTCGGTGGGATGCCCCAGCGGGCCTGCGATGTCCTTGAGGCTCTGTCCCTTCTTCATGTTCGCGAGGTCGGTGGTGGTTTTCCCCACGACCTGGTAGAAGAGGGTGAGCGTCCCCGCGTTGGGGTCCGAATCCGCGATGGTCAGGGGGATGCGCTCCCCGTACTCGTTGATCCTTAAAATGATGAACTGGCCGGCCTTCCGGTATTTGGCGACGTAGGGCGCCTCGACGACCATCCTGCCCAGGGTTGGTTTGATGAGCTCGTTCGAATGTATGAGATGCATTGATGTCCCCCTCTGCCTGGTCCCGGCAGGGCAAGTAAAGCACGTTCAGGCCGCAGCGTACAGGAAAACGTCCGCTGTCCTGCCGGTTGTGACATGCAAGGGCGCCCTCAGCCAGGTAACAACGAGTCCGGCTATAAAAAATGCTTAAAAAAATACCCGGTACCTGTAAATCAGGCTTTCCCGCGGAGTTGTACTCCTTTCATCGTCACCTGCGGATATTCAAAATGTTTTCATAATTTTGTCAAAGAGAAAGTGCGGAATTTATATGTCCTCGCAAATAGCCAGGGAGCGCCTTCCGGCGCTCCCTGGAGTGCTTCTTGGAGTATTCCTCGTGCCTAGCCGTTGAGGATCTTCTTCGCGACCTCGTCCTGGTACTCGGTGATGAAGGTGATGCCGGTCTCCTTTTCCGTCTCCCGGTCGGCCGAAAAGAGGTCCGTCCGGGCGATCCGGTCGAGGGAGAACTTGCGCGCCCCGGCCATGAGCTGCTGGAGCCCGGCGGCGAGCTTGTCGGCGGCCGTCCATGCGGCGATCGCCCCGAAGGGGATGTTCTTCATCTCGTCCTTGCCGATCTTCTTCTGCACGTCGAAATACCCGGCGAAGATTTCCTCGGGCCTGGTCCCGTTTTCGGTGACGGTCTTGGGAAGCTCGTCCCAGTTGCCGTTGAGGCGCTCCTTGCGGTCGGGATGCAGTACGCCCTCGATGTTCGCGCCAAGATAGCCGGGAATCATGAGGCTGCGGCCCATGCACACAAGCTTCGCGTACGGGGCGCCAAGCGCCAGCGCCTTGAAGATGTGGTCCTCGCGGGCGAGGCCGCCGGCAAAGGAAAGGTCCACAACCCTGGCGCCCTTCGCAGCGAGTATGCTCGCATATTCATAGGCCTTGGAATGGAGCAGGAGCGAGGGGACGCCCCAGCTTTCCATCATGTTCCAGGGGCTCATGCCCGTTCCGCCGCCGGAGCCGTCGATCGTGAGGAGGTCCAGCTTCGCGTCGGTAGCCAGCTTTATGGAC
>CALMJO010000048.1 GCA_937864375.1 uncultured Spirochaetota bacterium | reverse complement strand
ACGATGGACCCATGAAGATAATTTAAGACGTCCGAGGCAGGCGATGAAACTGGAAAAAAATGAGCTGCGCGTCGCGATATTCATCATTGTCCCGGTGGTGCTCCTGCTGCTGGCGGTCATGCTCAAACTCGGCTATTCCATCGCGAGCTCCACGATGGACGTGTACCTGAAAATAGACAGCCTCACCGCCATCAAGGAAGGGACCCCGGTCAAGATCAAGGGATACACCATCGGCCGCGTGATCGACATCAAGCCGGTGTTCAAGCCGGCCCTGCATTTCCTCGCGGTGATGCGCATCCAGAGGGAGATAGAGCTCTACGAGGACTGCGGCGCGTTCATCTACAACCAGAACATCATAGGGGACCCTATCATCGAGGTTCGCAACCCCGAGCGAAAGGGAGAGCTGCTCGTCGCCGGCACGGTCATCGAGGGGATCGAGTACGGGAACCTGGACACCGTCGTGCAGAAGGTGAGCACGCTCCTCACCTCGCTCAACGCCCTGACCGGCGTGGTGCAGGATATCACCTACGAGAGCAAGGGCAACCTTCGCGAGCTGATCGCCAACCTCACGAAGAGCGCGGGGACGCTCAACGAAACGCTCATGAATTCGCAGAGGGACGTCATCGCGATACTGGGCTCCTTCCGCGACACGGCGAAGACGATGAACCGCATATCGGAGGAGCTGGAGAAGTCCCCCATGAAGTTCATTTTCAAGGACAAGAAAGAATAGTGCCGCGATGCCGCTCATCTCGGTCGTAATTCCTTCCTTCAATCGCGCCGATCTCGCGCGGCGCGCGATCGCCTCGGTGCTGGCTCAGGATTTCCCCGATTTCGAAACGATACTCGTAGACGACGGATCCACCGACGACACGCCCGCGCTGGCGGCGGAATTCGGCGACGCGATCGCCTATATCCGGCGGGAGAACGGCGGGGTGAGTGCCGCGCGCAATACCGGCATCCGCGCCGCGCGCGGGGCGCACATCGCCTTCCTGGATTCGGACGACCAGTGGCTCCCGGGCAAGCTCCAGGCGCACGCTGCGTTCATAGGGGAGCACCCTGAGGTGCGCATCCACCAGACCGAGGAGATCTGGGTGCGCGGAGGCAGGCGCGTCAATTCCATGAAAAAGCACATGAAGCCCGAGGGAGATATTTTCACCCGCGCGCTGGAGCTCTGCCTGGTGAGCCCCTCGGCGGTGATCATGCGGCGCGAGCTCTTTGACGAGCGCGGGCTGTTCGACGAGGACCTGCCGGTGTGCGAGGACTACGACATGTGGCTGCGCGTGAGCGCGCGCGAGCGTGTGGGGCTCATCCCCGGGGCGCTGGTCCTCAAGTACGGGGGACACGCCGACCAGCTTTCGCGCCGGTACTGGGGGATGGACCGCTACCGCGTCTACTCTATACTGAAGCTGCTGCGCGATGGCGCGGGTAGGCTTAGTGCGGACAAGGAGAAGGCCGCGGTGGAGGTCGCAATTAACAAGTGCGTCATTCTCAGGGACGGCGCGGTGAAACGCGGCAACCGGGAGCTCGCGGCCGCGGCGGGAAGCGTCATCGAGGCGCTGGAACGCGGAGGCGGTAGCAGTATAGACCCTGCGATCCTCGTGCGAGGATGAACCGGCCGTCCATCATGGCGGTGAGGTAGGATTCTCCCGCGCATGTTTTGCTGAGAAGCACTTCGCCTTCTTCGTTGAATACGACGAGCTGGGAATCCCCGTCCTCGCGCGGGTAGGCCGCGGCATATACTCCGTCGCCGAAGGCGATGTTCGCGATGCCCGCCTTTTCCCGGGGCACCTGGATGACGCCCTTCACATTGCCCCGCCTGCTGAAGAGCACGATGCGGCCGCCGTCGAGCACCGCGAGCTTTCCGTCGGGACGCACGTGCATCGCGATGCGCGCGACATGGGCGCGCGAAAGGTCCGCGCGCTTGTCCCCCCGGCTCGCGGTATCGACGATGAGGACGTGATCGCCCTTCTCCCCGCCGTAATGCACCGCGGCAAACGCGCCGTCGTCCGACAGCGCGACCGATTTAACCAGCGTTCCGGCGGGGACCGTGCCGCGCACCGTGATCTCGCCGGACTTGCTGAGGACCGACCAGCTCCCGTCCAGGAACCCCAGCACCGCGTGGTCGGAGCCCCTCGCGAAAGAGAACGCGGTCATGAACCTTCCCGCGATGTTCTGAACGCCCACGGGGTTCCCGTTGTGGTCGAAGAGGCGCACCTCGCTCATGTCCGCGTTGATGAAGAGGATGAGCTCGCCGTTGTGCGAAAGGTAGGGATATTCGGCCGACGGGATCTTCCAGAACCGGTCGCCCTTCGCGCCGTAGAGCTCCACATGCGAACCGGTCCGCTCGAACACCGCGTAGAATTTGCCGCTCCCGCTCCCGCTGAGGAGCTTCCCCGGGGCCGCTATTCTATTGAGCAGCGCGCCGTTCCCGGAAATGGTCAGGAGCGTATCGTCGACGACGATCGAGGCGAACGCTGCGCCCTTCGCCTCGCGGTCATCGGAGCGCCGGACTTCCGCGACGGACCTGAGCGTGCCGTGCCATTCGCCAGTGAGCGCGGTCGCGCCCGCGGGCATCCATACCGGTATGAGCGTGAGGAACGACCCAAGGACGAGTCCCAGCAGAACGTACCACATTGCCTATTCCTGGATGAAGCTTTTCAGTTTCTGGCTCCGGGAGGGGTGCCTGAGCCGCCGTATGGCCTTTTTTTCAATCTGGCGTATGCGTTCCTTGGACAGGTGGAACCGCTCGCCTATCTGCTGGAGCGACATGGGCTTGTAGCCGTCCATGCCGAAGCGCATCTTGAGTATCTCGCGCTCGGAGGCCGTGAGCGTGTTCAGGACCTGGTTGAGCGCGTCCTTGAGGGAGTCGTCGAGCACCTTCTGGTCCGGCGAATCGATGCGCGAGTCTTCCACCATGCTGAGGATCGTGGTGTCGTCGGAATCGCCGTAGGTCGCGTCCAGCGAGATGTAATCCTGCGAGATGCTGCGCAGGTAATTGATCTCCTCGCCGTCCATGTCGAGCTCTTCGGCAATCTCGCCGGGAGTGGGCTCCCTGCCAAGCTTGTGCTCGAGCTTCTTGTGCATTTTTTCGATCTTCTGCATGTCGGTGGTGCGGTTGAGCGGCAGCCTGATCAGGGATGTCTTCTGGGAGATGGCGAGTATGATCGCCTGCCGTATCCACCAGACGGCGTACGAAATGAAGTGATAGCCGCGTTCCGGGTCGAACTTGTCGGCGGCCTTGATGAGCCCCATGTTCCCCTCGTTAATGAGGTCGAGC
>CALMJO010000047.1 GCA_937864375.1 uncultured Spirochaetota bacterium | reverse complement strand
CCAGCAGGCCGATCTCATTCTTAAGCACGTCCGAGGGAAGCCGGAATTCAGGAATGGCCCAGCGCAGCATTCCCCCTGGTTCGCTCTCCGCATCGAAGACGACCGTTTCATGCCCGCACACCCGCAGCTCGTACGCGGCCATGAGGCCAGCGGGCCCGGAGCCGATGATCGCGGCCTTTTTCCCGGACGCGGGATTCATGCGGGGCAGGGGAACATCGGCTCCCGGGAAGCGGTCCGCAAGGTAGCGCTTGAGGGCGCGTATCCCGATGCTCCTGCTCCCGATCGCGGCATGATGGCATCCCTCCTCGCAGGGCTGGGAGCACACGCGTCCCAGTATCCCCGGAAACGGCAGCGTTTCGCGGACCATGGCGATCGCCTTTTCCTCCTCGCCGTGCGCGATCAGCCGGACATAGCCCTGGGCGTTAACCCCCAGAGGGCACGCCTGCCGGCACGGGGAGAGCCTGAGCCTCAGGTTGTCCACCGGGCATTTCTCCACGCAGACGCCGCACGCCACGCACCTGTCGCGGTCGACGACGATGTTGTCCGAAAGGGCAGTCAATAAATTGATCCCGCTCATCGCGCGCCCTCCTGGAGCCTTACAATGTCTTTAATCGTGGTTTTTACGTCACGCGGCTCCGTGCCGCGCGAGAGCACGATGTGCTTCACCCAGTCCGCATCGTTCCTTTCGGGGAAGTCGGTCCGGTAATGCCACATGCCCCATCGGCTCTCCTTCCTCGCCCTTGACGCGTGCGCGCTCAGGTCGGCGCACTGGATGATATTTTCGATTTCATAGACCTTGAAAAGGTCGTGGACGTCGCGCACCTGGACGGTTTCCCGGAGCTCCTGCCTGAAGCGCTCCATCCACCACAGCGCGCGGTCCAGCTTGTACTCGTTCTTCGGGGGGACGATGTAATCGTTGATGATGCGGCGCACCTTGTATTCGAACTCTTCCACCGGAATGGGATTGGCGCCCTGGCCGAAACGCGCGTCGCGGTCCCTGATCGCCTCGCGGACCTGTCCGTCGTCGTAACCGGTTTTCCCCGCGCGCCGCGCGTATTCGGTCGCGCTCTCCGCCGCGATCTCGCCGAACACGAACGCTCCCGTGAGGTGCCCGCGCGCCACGAGCGAGGTGTCGCCGGCCGCGTAGAGCCCGGGAACCGTGCTCGCCGCGTTTTCGTCCACGCGCACCCCGGTGAGCCCATGCCCGCCGCACAGGAAGCACTCCGTGGGCCAGAGCTCGATCTCGCCCGTGCGGAAGTTCACGCCGCGACCCTCGTAGAAGCGCTCCTGCACGGGGCGCTCGGTGGTAAAGAGAATCTCCTCTATTTCGCGTATGCGCTGCTCCGGCAGGTGGCTCATGACGATGCGCATGGGACCGCTTCCCTCGCGATGATGGTCCACAAGCATGGACTTGATGGAAGGGTGCTCCCTGCTCTTGTCGAACCCGAAGGCGTTCAGAAGCTTGGCCCCCCTGGTGAGCGTGATGTAGAGCAGGGGCGCGTTGATGTCCTTGACGATGTAATAGATGAGGGTGTACTCGAACCCGGATAGCTCCGCGCCGGCGCGGTAGGCCAGGCAGTAGCCGTCGCCGGTATTGCCCGGGTAATCATACACGCCGTAGAGGTAGCCGTTGTTGGGAAGGCCAAAGCGTGCCGTTCCGCCCGCGGTCAGGATGACCGATTTCGCGGCGCAGGCGACGATCTCGCCGGTGCGGACGTTGATGCCCACGGCACCCGCCGCGCGTCCGTCTACGGTGAGAAGCTCCAGCGCCATGGTGCGGTTCAGGACGCGCACGCCCAGGTCGCGCAGGCGCTTCGCGAGTATGGTCTTGAGCTCGGGCTCCTTCATGGTGACGCAGAAGCGCCCCTTGGGATGCACCTGGAGCACCTCGTACTGCCCTTTCGCGTCCACCGGGAAGCACACGTTCCAGTTTTCAAGCTTCCTGAGCATGTCCCAGCTGCGCTGCGCCATGCGGTAGCTGGGCGGCTCGTCCAGGATGTCCTCGCAGGCCATGCGGCTCGCATCCACGTACAGCTCCGGTGTGGATATCCCCGGAACCGCGACGATGTTGAGCGCGTCCATCCCGCGCGCGATGCATCCGGAATAGGTGATCTCGCCTTTTTCGAAGATCACCACATCCAGGGAGGGATCGATTTCCTTCGCGCGGATCGCCGCCATGGCGCCCGCGCTGCCACCGCCTATGATGAGAATGTCGCAGCTTATTTCCGGAAAATCTTTTTGCATTTTGTCTCCGCATCGGGACCGTGAAACCATTTCCGCGAAGTACCGGCTCCTTTCGTGGTGCGGGGCGGCCCCGATTCATATCTCCGTAAATATTTTATATCCGGTGGTCACGCAGTGGCTCCGGCGGTATTCGTAGGGCATGTTTTTATAGGTGTACGAGAGCATTTCAATGGAGAGAACGGGCTCGCCCTTGGCGATCCCCAGCAGGGCGGCAATCCTGGAATCGGCATGCGTCGCGCCGTAAAGCTCGTGGTTTTTTATGGTTGGCAGGCCGTAGTTTTTTTCTATGAATTCGTAGAGGGTGCTTTTCTCGAGGCGCGACGCGGGAACCCGGTTCAAGTCCCTGAACAGGCGCTTTTGAAAATAAGACAGCGTGTAGACAACGGGCTTTCCGCCCGACAGGAAAAGCCGCTGCAGCTCGACAAGCCGCTGGCCGCCCGGAATTCCCAGGAACCTGTTCGCCGGGTCAAACCCTGGAACCTCGCCGATGCCCAGGACTTTCACCTCGAGATCCGCCGGCTCGTCGCTGAATTCCCGGACCATGCGGTAATACCGCAGGCTTCCCCGTTTCAAGGTGCCTCCCCCCACGAAAGTGCCCTTTCCCTGTACGCGGTGGAGGTATCCTTCGTCCGCGAGGTTTCCAACGGCTTTTCTCGCGGTCCCTATGCTCACCCCGTATTCTTCCGCGATGAGCCGTTCGGAGGGGATCGTTTCACCCGGCTTCCATAAACCGTCCTCGATTTTTCCTCGCAGCGCCTCCTGCAGCCGGTAGTAGGCGGGAAGCGGGGTGCTGATTCCCTGCAGCATTTCCTGGTCCGGGTGCGGCATCCTGCATTCCTCCGGGAGCAGGCGCGGGGGCGCCCGCCAATATTGTAAGTCATATATAAGACTAAATAACTATATAGGAGGGCGCCCGGATTTGTCAATCGGAATTTGCCGCATGGCCGGAATCCGCCCGGCCCCGGGAGGCGGGATCCGCAGGGCGGCAGGGCGGGGATCCCGTGATGAATCCTGCAGGCATCGTTTATCGATGACTCCATCCCGGGGGGCATGAAGATGGGTATACGGCGCAGTTGCCGGGCAGCAGAAGCCGCTGCGACGGGTGTCGTTGAATTGCCGGGGAATGAGCGGCAGGGGGGCGTGACGGGATGAAGGATGAGCGGCGATGATGAGACACGGACCGCGCTGGCCGGACCGTACACTGTCAAATCCTGCCGGCGCCGCCCGATCCCCTATCTCATCGCGCTCATTGACCCCGGACCGCCCGCGCTCGCGCTACTTCGAAACGCGCTCGGTGAGCTCCTTCTGCATGCGCGCCGCGTCGCCGGAGAAGGTGACGTAGTAGGCAAAGTACATGAGGAACGCCGCGGCCGCGCCCCCCACGGACAGCCAGAGCACGGAATCCTCGATCCCGTAACTGGCCACCACCAGGAAGTAAATGAGGCTCGCGATGATGGAGCCGGTGGAGTCGGCCATGCGGCCTATGGAAAATCCCACCGTGCGGACCTCGGGCAGCAGCACCGCCGAAACCACGACGCGCGTGATGCTGTACATGAACTCCACCATGAACGCGGTGAAGAAGGCCACGATCATGTAGGGCGCCACGGAGCCGTAACCGATGCCGAAGATGAGGTAGTTCATGACGATGAGCCCGGCCAGCACCACGTGCCCGGTGACCAGGCGCATCCTTTCGCCCATCCGCCTGCCCATCCTGTCTCCCACGATGCCCCCCGTGATGCTCCCCGAGATGAAACCAAGCAGACCCAGCCCGGAGACCATGATCGCGGTGCCCTCGGTGAGACCGCGCACCTTGACGAAGAAGGTCACGGAGAAGTTCACCAGCATGATCTTGGGAAAGCCCATCAGGATGAGGTTCACGATGTCGACCGCGATGGTGGGGACGCGGAACTGGCGCAGCGCCTCGCCGATGGTGAAGGCGCTTGAAACCTTTTCCCTGATGACGTCGTCGGAAACGTCATGGAGCGCTTCCTCGGTGCGTCCGCGGGTGGGCTCGTCCAGCGTGAACCAGATCGTGACGCTGGCGATTATTCCGAGCACCCCGAACATCCAGTAGGCGACGCGCCAGCCGATGTCGGGCACGTGATCGGCAAGCAGCATGAAGGAAACAAGCGAGAAGATGAGGCCCGAGTAGGCGAGGCCGCGCAGCATGCCGAACGCCTTTCCGCGCTCCTTGACAGGGAAGAGGTCCGAAAGCACCGAGTTCGTCTGCCCCTCCATCGCGCATGCGCCCACGTTCGCGATCATGGTGATCACGAAGAAGAACGCGAACTCCTGGGCGAAGCCCGTGAGTATGGAGCCGATCGCGGCGAGCAGGGTGGAGCCGGCGAGTATCTCCCGGCGCCGGAATCGGTCGGCAAGCATTCCCCAGAGGAACACGCTCACGGTTTCGACCCCCCGCTTGACCGCGGTGATGGAACCGAGCGCGCTGTCGGCGAGGTCGAGCGATTTCTGGACGGAGACGAACATGCTGTTGAGTATCTGCGGCTCGGTAAAGTCGATGCACTGCGCGAAGGCCATGGTCCAGATCGCCTTCTTTCCCTTGCGGGAGTCGCCGGGGGCCGTGCTCTGCGTTTCATGCGTACTGGTCGTGGGCATAAAGGGAACCTCTGTGTTTTGGATGCCGTCTTATGGCGTCTGAAAAGATTCACCATTCTCCTGCGCGAACCGTATCAATCGTTATCTGTTAAATCAAGTACTTTTATCCATGTGCGGAAAATACGCCGCACGGAACGGTCGGTCCGGTAAACGTATGACGCTTAACGGCAACGGAAAAAGCGAATAACGGCAACGGAAAGGGGGATGAGGAGATAAAGGATTAACGGCGATGGAAGAGATGAGGATTGGGGTGACCGGTTTCAGTTTGAATGTCATCGGCGAAAATCGGACCTCAATTCTTTATTTCCCTGTATCCTCGATCTCGCGATCATCCTTTCTTTGAGGCGGCGCTGAAAAACCGGGCTTAACGGCAACGGAAAAAACGTATAACGGCAACAGCAGAGGGGATGACGAGATGAAGGATTAACGGCGATGGAGGAGATGAAGGATTAATTTGGGGTTCCGATGATGCAGGCGCGGCATTTAGACCGCAGGGAGAAATCCTGCCGAACGTCGATGAGGGACAAGGTTTCCCGCCCCGGAAGCGGGATTCGTCGGCCAATATCAAACCCTGATTCTTTATCTCTTCCATCTCCTCGATCCCCTCATCTCCCTTTCCTCTCTGGCATGGTAAATCATTAAGCATTATCGATGACGCATAGCCGAATCGGACCCCGACGCCGCTTTTTGTTGACACTTGGGAACGCTGTAACTATATTTACATATTGGCTCGGAGACGCCTCCGGAGCGTTACTATTCTTATAAGGAAAGACGGGGGAGGCCCATGTGGGACTATACCGATAAAGTGAAGGACCTCTATAAAAATCCCCGGAACGTGGGGACCATAGAGAACGCGGACGCGGTGGGCGAGGTGGGAAGCATCGTGTGCGGCGACGCGCTCACGCTTTACCTCAAGATCGAGGACGACGTCATCAAGGACGCGAAGTTTCAGACGTTCGGCTGCGGGAGCGCGATAGCCTCGTCGTCGGCGCTCACGGAGATGATAAAAGGAAAGAAGGTGGAGGAGGCGGAAAAAATCACGAACCGCGACATCGCGGATTTCCTTGGGGGGCTGCCCGAACAGAAGATGCACTGCTCGGTGCTCGGGCGCGAGGCGCTCGACAAGGCGCTCGCGAACTGGCGCGGGATCGAGCTCGGGGACGCGCACGAGGTCGAGGGCGAGATCATATGCCAGTGCTTCGGGGTGACCGACACGCTCATCCGCAAGGTGATACGCGAGAACCATTTGAAAACGGTCGAGGACGTCACCAACTACACAAAGGCAGGGGGCGCCTGTGGCTCCTGCATTCCCAAAATCGAGGACATCCTGAACGACGAGCTCAAGAACGAGCCCCGGGTCGCGGCCGAGCCGGCGGTGAAAAAACCGCTTTCGAACATCCGGCGCATCCAGCTCGTCGAGGAGACCATCACCGACGTGATACGCCCCATCCTCCAGAAGGACGGCGGCAACATCGAGCTGATCGACGTGGAGGGAAAGACCGTCACCGTCGCGCTCAGGGGCAACTGCGCGCACTGCATGGTGTCCGACGTGACGCTCAAGAACCTGGTCCAGGAAAAGCTCCGCGAGTTCGTGGAGGATGACATAGAAGTCGTGGAGGCGCGCTAGCGGCGCGGCGGAAAAACCATATGAATAAAAAATTCGTGTATTTCGACAACAACGCGACCACCATGGTCGATCCCCTGGTCGTAGAGGCGATGCTCCCGTTCTTTGAAGAGCG
>CALMJO010000046.1 GCA_937864375.1 uncultured Spirochaetota bacterium | reverse complement strand
GGCAGCGTCAGATGTGTATAAGAGACAGGCATAACGAGCGCGACCCGCGCGCGCGCAAGCGCTTCATCCGCGGTCTGTTCGATTCGATCGTGCCCTCCTACGACCGTCTCAACCGCATCCTCTCCCTCGGGATAGACGCACTGTGGCGCAGGGGCGCCGTGAAGGCGCTGGGCGATATGCGCGGCGCGAGGGCGCTCGACCTGTGCTGCGGCACGGGGGACGTCACCCGGCTCCTCTCCCGCGCCGGTGCGGACGTCGTATCCCTGGATTTTTCACCGGCCATGCTCGCACGGGGCATCGAGCGGGGCGCCATCCGCGGAGGCGCCGTGATCGCCGACGCGAGCGCGCTTCCCTTTCCCGGTGCGCAGTTCCGCGCGCTCACCATTGCATTCGGCATACGCAACATCCCGGACCTGGACGCGTTCATGGCGGAGACGCTCCGTGTCCTGGAGCCGGGCGGCACGCTCGTCATACTGGAGCTCACCCGCCCGCGCGGCATGTTCGCGGGGTGGGCCTATACGTTCTATCTTACGAGGGTGCTGCCCTGGGTGGGCGGGCTTGTTTCGGGGGAGCCCTTCGCATACTCCTACCTCGCAGGGACCATTCGCACCTTCCCGGACCCGGACGCCCTGGCCGCGCGCCTGCGGGCGCACGGCTTTGCGTGGGTCGATGCGAAGCCCCTTACACTTGGAATCGCGACGCTGCTTGTGTGCGGGAAGTCCCCGGTGGGAATCTAGACGATCTCCTTGCGGCTGCCGTAGATGGTGAAAAAGTCCCTGAGACCGGCCAGTATAAATATGTTCTTGAGTTCCTCGGCGATGTTGAGCAGGACGAACCGGCCCCCGAGCGCCTTCATCTTCTTCTGGGCGGAGATGAGGGCGCTGATGACGCTCGAATCCATGTGGGTGGTGTTCTTCTGGAGCTCAAGGGCGACGTTCTTGTACTTGCCGCCCGTGGCCTCGAAGACCAGGCGCTTGAAGTCGTCAATGTTGTAGACGCTCACGTAATCCTCGATTTCGAGGATATGGAAATCCGCCTGGTCCGAAATGGTATACTGCATGGGTGGAACCTCTTCGAGTGGGTCGAGATGTATGACAATATCAATCATCGGAACAGGCCTGTAAAGCACAAAAGTTCATTTAACCGCCCATTTGGGCCGTAAAAGTCTTGAAATATGCACACATTAGTAAGTACTATACCTAACAGCCGATTATGTAAACATTTTTCTATCTGTAATGAAAATTAAATACAAGCTCATCGTCATCTTCGTCCTGCTTATACTGGCGTCCAGCGTCCCGCTGGGCATGTTCATACTGAGCCAGGCCGAGCGAGAGACCCTGGCCCAGCTGTTCCGGCAGGGGAAATACTACAGCTGGCTCGTATCCCGCTCCTCCTCCAACATCCTCCTTCTCAACGGGGGCGACATCGAGTCCTCGCGGGTGGACATTCAGGACACCCTGGCCATGCTGGAAAACCTCAAGGAATACGGGCTCGTCTATGCGGACGCCGTGCTCATCTCGAAGAAGCCGGAATACAACGGCCTGGTGATCGCGAGCTATACCAACACGGCGCTCACTGGAAGGGAAATACTGCATGAGCGGCTGAACGACGAGGAGATCGCGCGGCTGCGCATGCTGCCGCTTCCGTTCGAGACCTCCATGCGCGGCATCACGGGCGCGTGTTACGAGTTCGCCGCGACCGACACCACCGCCAAGACGCCTGCCCTGTGCATCGGGCGGATCATGTTTTCACAGACCGTGGCCCTCCGGCCGGTCTACCGGGTGCGCTGGGTCATATGGATATCGCTCCTGGTGGTGCTGGGCGTCGTGAGCCTGCTGGCACTCTTCTTCGCCCGGCTGGTCACCCGTCCCATCGACGAGCTCGCCGCCGGGGTGGAGCGGATCGAAAAGGGCGACCTGGACCACAGGGTTCCCGTCTCCTCGCAGGACGAGGTGGGCCGGCTTTCGCTGGCCTTCAATAATCTGGCCGAAGGACTGCAGCAGCAGATCGCCCGCCTGGAAATAATGAACAGGGAGCTGCGCCGCGTGAACGAGATGAAGGACGAGTTCCTCGCCAACATCTCGCACGAGCTGCGCACGCCGCTCTACGGCATCATAGGCATCGCCGAATCGCTCCAGGAAGGCTCAACGGGCGCGCTCCCGCCCGACACGATGCACAACCTCTCGCTCATCACCACCAGCGGGAGGCGGCTATCCTATCTCGTTAACGATATCCTCGACTTTTCGCAGCTGAGGCACCACGACATAGTCGTCTCGATGGACCCGGTTAACATTCACTCCGTCTGCCAGCTTGTGATATCGGTGCTGGAGCCCCTGCGTAAAAAAAAGGAGATCGCCTTCCACAACGAGATCCCCATGGAGTACGCGCGGGTCTACGGGGACAGGAACAGGCTCCAGCAGATTCTCATCAACCTCGTGGGCAACGCCATAAAGTTCACCGAGCGGGGCGACATCACCATAACCGCCGGGCCCGACATGGATTATCCCGGCATGACCGTGATATGCGTGCGCGACACGGGGATTGGCATCTCGCGCCAGAGGCAGGCCGGGATATTCGAATCGTTCGAGCAGGCCGACGGCTCCGACGCCCGGGCTTTTGGCGGGCTGGGACTGGGGCTCTCCATCACGAAAAGGCTGGTCGAGCTCCATGGCGGGACCATGTGGGTCGACTCCGAGATGGGGCGCGGGTCGAGCTTCTATTTCACCCTGAAGCGCTGCTTCGAAAAGACCGACGACGAGCGCCATGACGCGGAGATTGCGGCGCCGCTGCAGGACATCTCGGCCCTCTCCGTCCACGGCGAAATCATAAACCCGGCGGTGAGCGAAAAGGCGGCGCGCTCCGGCAGGAAAATCCTCGTGGTCGACGACGAGCAGGTGATCATCCAGGTGCTCGTGAACTTCCTGACGCTCGAGGGATACCAGGTGGTCACCGCGACCAGCGGCCCGCAGGCGCTCGCCCTCCTGGAGGAGGGCCTCGCCCCCGACCTGATACTCCTGGACGTCATGCTCCCCTTCGTGTCGGGCTACGACGTGTGCAAGAGGATCCGGGAGAAATATCCGCCGCACGAGCTGCCGGTGCTCATGCTCACGGCGAAGAACAAGGCCGAGGACATCGTGACCGGCATCGAGGCGGGGGCGAACGATTACCTGACCAAGCCCGTGAACCGCTCCGAGCTCCTCGCGCGCGTGGGAAGCCTCATCACGATCAAGTCCTCCATGAAGGAGCACCAGAGGCTCGCCATGCTGCAGCGCGAGATGCGCCTCGCGCAGGAGATACAGAGCACGCTACTGCCGGAGAAAGCGCCCTTCATCAAAGGGCTGGACACCTCCGTGCTCTACCGCCCCATGCACGAGGTGGGCGGCGACTTCTACGACTTCACCGTGTTCAACGCCGCGACCATGGGCGTGCTCATTGCCGACGTGACCGGCCACGGGATTCCCGCCGCGTTCGTGAGCGCCATGCTCCAGGCGACCTACTCCGTCTACAAGGAGGACGTGAAGGATCCCTCCGTCCTCATGAACAGGATGAACACCGTGATGTCCGCCTACACCCACGGGCAGTATGCGACCGCGTGCTACTCCCTGCTGGACCTGGAGAACAGGCAGGTCCTGCACGCGAACGGGGGCCACTGTCCCATGATCCTGGTGAAGCGCCGCGAGCGCAAGCTCAGGTACGAGCGCCAGAGCGAACGTCCCCTGGGGATCGACGCGTCGTCCGAGTACACGATACGCAGGACGGATCTCAACGAGGGCGACCGCGTCATTCTCTTCACCGACTGCATTCCCGAGACGCGCAACGGCCAGGGAGAGTTCTTCGGCTATCCCAGCTTCTTCAGGCTGATCGAGGAATTCGCGCACCTGAACTGCAGGGAGTTCAGCCAGCGCGTGCTCGAAACGGTCGCGGAATGGAAGGGAGGCGGCCAGGGACAGAGACTGGACGACGACTTCACGCTTATCGTAATCGACGTGGTGGAATGAGCGACGCGGGGGCCGAGGGGCGCAGATGATGTACGCCGCGCTCATGTGTTTCCAGTTATTCTCCGCGACCTTGCGCTCCTCTTTGCCGCGATCCACCTGCCGTTACGTGCGCGGTATACATTCATGCCGCGCGCGACATTTCCGGGAGGACCGTCCATGGATTACGCGAAATACGCCAGTCTGCTCGTCCATTACTGCCTTGGCCTCGGGAAGGGCGACGCCCTGATGATACGCTCCACGCCGCTCGCCGAGCCGCTCATCGCGAGCGTGTACCGCGCCGCCCTGGAGGCGGGCGCCCATCCGGAGACGGAGATAGGACTCCGGGGATTGGAGAAAATATTCTACGACACCGCCGGCCCCGGGCAGCTCGCGCGCGTCTCCCCGGTGGAGCAGCTCGTGACCGGGCGCTACGACGCCGTCCTCAATATCCGCGCGCCCTACAACCTGAAGGAGCTCGCGTCCTGCGACCCGGACAGGAAGCGCATCGCGAGCGAGGCCCGCATGCCGGTGAAGGAGCTTTTCATGAAGCGCGCCGCCGCGGGGGCGCTGCGCTGGACGCTGTGCGAGTTTCCCACCGAGGCCCAGGCCCAGGAATCGGGCATGTCGCTGGGGGAATTCTCGTCGTTCGTGGAATCGGCGTGCTTCCTGGACCGGGCCGATCCCGTGGCCGAATGGCGCCGCGTCCACGACGACCAGCAGCGGATCGTCGACCGCCTGAACGCGAGCGCGCTTGTCCGCTATACGGCACCCGGCGTAGACGTGTCCTTCTCCGTGAAGGGACGCACCTGGATCAACTCCGACGGGAAGCGCAACATGCCCTCGGGCGAGGTCTTCACCTCCCCCGTCGAGGACTCCGTCAATGGAAGGATCACCTTCAGCTATCCCGCGATCGTCATGGGTCAGGAGGTGCGGGGCGTCTCGCTCGAGGTGCGTGACGGCCTCGTCGCGCGCTGGGACGCGGAGGAGGGCCGCGCCTTCCTGGACCGCATCTTCGAGGTGCCCGGCGCCCGTCGCTTCGGGGAGGCGGCGATCGGCACGAACGCAGGGATCACGCGCTTCATGAAGAACATGCTCTTCGACGAGAAGATGGGAGGCACCGTCCACATGGCCATTGGCGCGTCCTACCCGGAGACAGGCGGGAAGAATGTGTCCGGCGTCCACATAGACCTCATCGCGGACATGCGCGACGGCGGGGAAATTTTCGCGGATGGCGCGCTTATTTACAGGAACGGCGCGTTCCTGGTATAAATTACTTTCCGATTCGCGGTGCCGCTCCCCGTTTCACCAGCCCACCTTGGCGGCCGCATTTATTAGGGAGGGGGGCCGAGCAGCTTCTCCCGGTTCCCCGGGCCGCATGGCGTGAATAATCGCCTGAACGAAATTCGATCCCTAAAATTCATTTAACAATTCCCCAGCCACGCACGTAGTAGCTGCATGCCATGCCCAATCCGCCGGGAAGGGCGGGCGTTTTTTAATTGACGCCGCGCTTATGCGACATATCATGCTGAACGGGCACAGCGACATTCCATGACCATTCCGGTAGCATTACACATACGGCCCGACGACGGGGCCTCCCTGCCTTTCCTCAGGGATCTCATGCTCTTTCTGAAGGAGAAGGGCGCACGGCCCATGTGCGCCGACCTTCCCCTGCTCCACAAGCACGGATTCGCGGGAAACATCGTGAACGAGCGCACGTTCATAGGCGAGGCGAGGCTTGTGATCGTGGTGGGCGGGGACGGGACCTTCCTGCGCGCCGCGCGGCTCTTCGCGGCAACCGGAACGCCCCTGTTCGGGATCAATCGCGGCAGGCTGGGCTTCCTTACCGAGTTCTCCCAGGAGGAGTCTTTTCGCCACCTCGCCAGGGTGCTCCAGGGAGATTACTCCGTGACGGCGCGCGCCATGCTCCAGGCGGTCCACATACGCGGGGGTCGCGAGATACAGAGCGCGCTCTTCCTGAACGATGCGGTCATTTCAAAGGGGGCGTTCTCGCGCCCCATACACATCCGCCTGGAGCTCGACGACTGCTTCCTTAACTCCTATTCGGGCGACGGGCTCATCATCGCGACGGCGACCGGCTCCACCGCGTACTCAATGTCCGCGGGCGGCCCCATCCTCATTCCCTCGATCGACGGCGTGTACATTCTCAATCCCATCTGCCCGCACTCGCTCGCCGTGCGCCCCATGGTCGTGCCGTCCTCCACCACGCTCAGGGCGCGCATCGTGTCCCGCTTTGAAAACCTGCTCCTGACCATCGACGGCCAGGAGGCAATCCCCATACTGGGAGACGACGAGGTCCTCGTCCGCGGGACCGGCGTCACGATCAATCTCATCCCGCACCCGGAGCGGGACTATTACGACATCCTCCGCCAGAAGCTCGGCTGGGGGAGAGGCCTCAACGAATAGGGAACGCCCATGCTGAACGAACTTCGCATAAAAAACTTCGTGATCATCGACGATCTCAAAATCCAGTTCGGCCATGGGCTGAACATCCTCACCGGCGAAACCGGCGCGGGAAAGTCCATTCTCATCGACGCGCTCTCGGGGGTGCTGGGCGCTGTCTCTTATACACATCTCCGAGCCCACGAGACCGTACTAGATC
>CALMJO010000045.1 GCA_937864375.1 uncultured Spirochaetota bacterium | reverse complement strand
CGGATGATGGTTGCGGGAGCCGAGGAGGCCGCCGCGCTGGACGCGATGCGGGCGCCGCCGGAAAATTTTTATTCTTTCATGACGGCCGTTGTGCAAAACGCCCGCGCCACGGCATCCCGAACAGGATCCGGGTGAAGGGCGTGCGCTTCACCGCCTCACAGAGCAGCACCGAGGCGCACCCGGCCCCTGCCACGATGAGCGCGTATTTCCCGGCCACGCCCGCATCGAGCCTCACCACGAAATAGGCCAGCACCACGATCACCGTCTGGTGCACGATGTAGAAGGGAAGCGCGATCCCGCTGAAATACGAGATGAACCGATTCCTTCCATTGAGAGTCTTTCTTCCCGCTCCCCACAGCGCGACAAGCCAGCACCATTCGGCGCAGACGTACAGCGCGAGGTTGAACATCCGCATTGGTCCCGACTTCTGGACATAGAGCGAGATCATCAACAGGGCCAGGGAAAGCACCGTTGCCGCGGCCAGCGCCGCGGGCCAGTTCCGGTCCGTCGCCTCGCCCAGGAGCTCGTCGGACACCGCCAAAAAGCCGTACACGAACACGGTCATGAAATGCGCGTTATTGGCCCAGTCGTGGATGAAATCCTGCCAGTAGGGAAAGAACGGGCGCAGCGCGAGCTCGATGACGAGGAGCGGAACGACCGGGATGAAAATATTCCGGCCGCGGCCCAGGAACCCTGCGATCCTCCCCCGCAGCGCCTCGCCGGGAGGGGAGAGCAATTTCCGGAAGAGCGGGATCCCGACGAGCGAAAACACGAACAGGTAGAAAAGAAACCACAGGTGGTGGTAGCTCAGGTTGGCCTGCGGATAGCAGCACCTGAAAAATTCCGGGTAAAACTCGGCGTAAGAGCCGGAAAAATTTACAGGGCTGATCCGCGTCGCCACGAAGCTCGAGATGCGTTCCACGTACACCTGGGGAGGAATAACGATCAGGATCCCCGCCACGAGGGGCACGAATAGTCTCAAAAACCGCTCGCGGGCAAACTCGACGCCGGAACGAAACGAAAGGGCGTAAAAGGCGCCCGCCCCCGCCAGCATGAAAAAAAGCTTCATGTGCCAGATGGACACGAACCCCACGAACGAGTCCAGGGCTCCCGAAAGCTGGGCGTTCTGTATGTGGAAGGGCTCGAAGTCGAACACGCGCGCGGCGTGAAACGGCACGAGCAGGAGCACCGCCAGGACGCGCAGTCCGTCTATGTAGTACCGGCGCGCAGGCCGCATCGCGCTCACGTGCCTCACCTCACCCGCTTCAATCGGTATTGCCAGTTCGCGACGAGGCGGCCGCCCTTCCATTCCTCCTGCGACTTCGAGATTTCCTGCCACGAGAAATAGAGCATGTCCCCCTCCACGAGAAAAAATTCACAAACCCCGTATGAATTGTAATCAGAGACGAGCCTGTTCTTTTCGATTTTGTAGGTGTAAGAACCTGAAACCTCGGGCACGGGGTAATCGTCGCGCGCGCGGGCATCCAGCACCATGTGCCCGTCGGTATAAAAGCGCAGGGTGCCGATCATGCCGGTATTTTTAATGGTGCATCCCGCGTACTCCCATTTGCCCACGAGGGGGTTGTTGGGAATTCCTTCTCCGTCTACCTGCGCATTCAGGCAGCCGTCAAGCGCCGGCAGCATCGCCAGGACCGTGACGGCAAAGATAAAAAATGGGCGCCGATTTTGCATAAAATGCCTGGTACTCTCCCATCGGAACAGCGAATTTATTATTGCCTTTTCCGCCCAGGAGTCAATGAATTTTAAAGGGGACCGGAACAAAGCATGATCCGCATGTACGCCAGTTGCCGGGAAAGGGGAAGCGGAAGTCCGGATCGCCGCGCGGGCTTTCTTGCGTGTGCGTTCCCGGCGCTCGCGCTCCTCGCCTGCCTGTGCTCCTGTTCTTCAGAGGATTCCGGATCCGTACCTGTGACCAGGTGGGCTCTGCTGCACTCGGACGCGCAAACTCCAGATACGATTCCGCCCGATGCCGCATGGGAGCCCGTGACCATACCCTCCATGTTCGTGACGCGGCATCGGCCCTCCCCGGACTTTCACGGGGCCTGGCTTATGGGCGAGTTAGAAATTTCCGGCCCGGAGGCGATTTTTGGCCTGAGCCTTGGGCGAATCTATTATACAAACAGCGTGTATGTTAACGGGACGTTTATTGGCGATAGAGCGGCCGACGAGATGCACGACGTGCACCATCCCCAGAGTTACGAGGTCCCCGCCGGAGCGCTCAAGCCCGGCACGAACCGCGTGCTCATACGCGTAGGGCTCTACGGGAGGGAATACGGCGGTCTTACCGATACGCCCGCCTTCCTTACGAGGAGCGCCTTTTTCAGCCACAAGACCTGGAACGAATTCCTGTTCCGGCAGGTCCCCATGGGTATCGCCCTCATGCTCCTGGGCCAGATTATCTTCAACGGGATATTTTTCCTCTGGAACAGGAAGGAAAAGGTAAACCTGTACGCGGCGGGAATATGCCTCGTGTGGATATTCTACATCCTCACGCTGTTTTCGCCCTGGTTCCCGTTTTCGCAGGATTTCCGCATCACCTTCCTCTGGGCGTGCACGTCGGGGACGCCCATCCTCTTCATCATGCTCATCCAGTCCTTCTACCGCGTCTATTTCTGGGAGCTCAACCGCATCCTGTTTCCCGCGCTCGTCCTCGTCACGGGCGCCATTCTCTCCTTCCAGGACACCGTCTCGCCGTGGTATCCCGGCCGGATACTCGCCACAATCGCGCTCGTCGTGATGATGCCCCTTATCGTTTACATAATCTGCCGGGCCAATTCAATCAAGCCCGATCGCTCTGTGTACGTGTTCGTCTTCTTCGGGATTTTCCCGGGCACCTTCATCGCGTGGGACATCTTCAATTACCTGTGGCTGTTTCATTATCCCCCGCTCCTGCACACCTATACCATACCTTTGTTCATCATCGGGATCAATACGCTCATCATACGCGACATCATCCGCAAGGAGATCGCGTACAACCTTCTCTACCAGGGACTGCAGTCCCAGGCGGACACGTCGCGAAGGCCGGTCATCACCTCCACCACGGAGGAGAAGCTGGAAAAGGTCATCGCCTTCATCGAGGCCAACTACACCTCCGACATCTCGCGCGAGGGCCTTGCCGCGGCATCGGGCATCAGCCCCGACCACATGAGCCGCATGTTCAAGGCCTATGCGGGAAAGCGCATCAATGACTACATCAACGAGCTCCGCGTCCGGGACGCCGCCTCGCGCCTGTCCGGGACCAGCGCGAAAATCATCGAAATCGCATTCGCCGTGGGCTTCGACAGCCTCGCCACCTTCAACCGCGCTTTCCTGAAAGTCATGCTGGAATCCCCCACCGAGTACCGTAAAAAAAACAGGTAAATTTTGCTCATAATTTGCGATCGCTGATTTTGCGCAGACAGCCCCCCGGCTGTCCGGGTATATTCATTGCAAACCGGCCGGATGGACTACGCCGGTTACACATACAAGTTTCACGTCCGGAGGCCTCCTGTGCATATAAAAAGACTCATCCTGCTTGCCGCATGCTTTATGCTCGCGGGCACCCCCTTCGCGATTGCGGGCGGGGACAGCGATTCCCTCAACCTCAGGTACCCCATAGTGCTCGCGCACGGATGGGCGGGGTCCGACGAGTACATCCTGGGAATAGACTACTTCTGGGGCATCAAGGCCGAGCTCGAGGACGAGGGCGCCGACGTCCTCGTGGCCGACATGAGCGCCTTTGACACCTCCGACGTCCGGGGCGCCCAGCTCAAGACCCAGATCCTGCGTTACATGGCGGCGACCGGAGCCGCGAAGGTCAACATCATCGGCCACTCACAGGGCGGGGTGACGTCACGCTACATGATATCGAACCTTGGAATGAAAAGCCGGGTCGCTTCGCTCACCATGGTCTCCTCGCCCAACAGGGGAACAGCGGTCGCCGACGTGGTCACCGGGAAGCTCCCGAACGTCCTCAAGTGGTCGCTCGCGGCGCTCGCCAACACCTTCTGGGGAGGCCTCGTGGCCGGCGATTCGAATTCCAGGTTCCTCGCCGCGACCTACGAGCTTACGCATTACAACATGGAAAACGTGTTCAACCCGAACACTCCCGACATGGCCGGCGTGCGCTACCTGAGCTATGCGGGAAAGATGTACGCGGTTTCGGCGAATGTGCTGCTCACTCCCACGTGGGCGCTCATCAAGTATTTTGACGGCGACAACGACGGCGTGGTCCCCATGTCGAGCGCCAAATGGGGCACCTACAAGGGCGATCTCAAGGGGCTTTTTGGCGTGGACCATTTCATGGAGGTTAACCACCTCTTTGGCAACACGCCCGGATTTGACGCCAAGGGCTTCTATGTTGATATGGCCAGGTCTCTCGAAAAATACGGCCTGTAAGCTCTTCTTCTATACTCACCTGCATTCATGGCGGCATCGCACGATGCCGCCTTTATTTTTGGATATATTGGCATTTGCGTCCTTTTCCCGGGGAAAGCCCCTCGACATGACGGTTAATACCGGAAGCATCAACTACGGTAGCGTCACCATGAAATACCGCATTTTCAGTGAAGCAGCTTTGCCCCGCGCCCGGCCAGGAGATCCCCGAGCACCGAGCGGCGGCAATGTGATTCGTTTTCACAACAGCATCCGGGCGAAAAATCCGTCCTGCCTGAACGATACGGATGGACACGCACGCGCTCCTACAGCCTCTTGAGCATGTGGCGATACATGAATGTTCCGATATCCTGCGCGTATCTTCCGCTCATCATTTTTTTCAGGGACGCCCTGTTCATTGCGCCAAAGAGCTCAAGCATGAAAGGAAGGTTGCGCGTTATGGCCGGCAAGCCCAGCTTGCTCCCCAGCGCCAGGTTCATATCGGAGGCCGTGGTGAAGCATTTGTCGATCCTCGTGATTTTTTTCGCGTTGACAACGGCGGCACGGGCGCAGCTTCCCAGGAGGAATACCTCCTCGCCCCGCGCGTCTATCGTTTCTCCGCACTTGCCGATGACGAACACCACCGGTTTCGCCTTCGCGAACGCCCCGGCCCCGCCGTACTTTTCGTTTCCGCTCAAAAACATCTTGAGGCCCATGATGCAGCCGGTCTCGCATTTTTCAGCGCCGCCCTCGCGGTACGGCCCCGAAAAAAAGCGAATGGGCGACTTGAGGCGCTTGAGCTCTCCCGTAATGTCCTGCCAGCGGTAAAACTCATCGTCGTACGGCTGAAGCCGTTTGGCGTATTCGTCAATTTCGCGGATGCTCGAGACGTCGCCCTGCAGCACGACGTCCTTGAGGCTCACCGGCGTATAGCCCCTGCGCACCGCTATCTTCAGGTAGGGAACATCATCGATCTTCAAGCCGAGCAGGCGGATGCCCACGAGGTCGACCGCGACGGGATTCGTCCCCATGATAACGAGGCCCACCCTGCGCGTGGATGGGAAGGCCTCGTTCCCGATTCCCACGTCGATGGCGTCCATGACGATGAAGTCGGGATATCCGGCGGACAGGAGGTCTGCTATCTTCTCGTTGAGCAGGAAGTCGTGCCGTATTGCCCTCTCGTCGTCCGAGCAGATGCCTATGTTAAGCTTTACGGCGCCGGTCATGTTGCATACGCAGTGCCCCTTGAGGCGGGGGAGGTACACCTTCGAGTCGGCCCGGGCCATTTTCCGGCTCACCCGGAGGGTGTCGTGGACGACACCACCAATGAATACCGTGTCCCGTTTTTCCTCGTCGATGCAGAACAGCCCGACCGGGACGTCCGCGGTTTTACGAACGTGCTTCATCTCCTCAATATAGCCCGCGTGCCTGTAGCAGAGCCTCGTGGGAAAGCCGATCGCCGAATTTTCGCCCATGTCGATACGCGAGACCCCTTCCTTTCGCGAAAGGGCCAGGAGGGATCCGCCCACAAACGAGGTCGGCGTAAATGCGCCGTCGCCGAATGTTTTCCGGTCGTTGGCGAACACCACGTTAGGCTTGACGTAGACATTCCCCCGCGGAGCGTACTTGAGCGCCTTCATGCCTTCCAGGACGATCGCTTCTATCTTCGCCCTGTCGTATCCGTCGCATTTCCTGATGTACACCGCATTGGATGGAATACGCGTTTCCGCCGGTTTCTTTGCCATGCCGCACCTCCGTGCCGATCCGCTGATCATACCGCCGGGCAGAGAAAATGTCAAAAACTATACACGCGGTCCTCCCTCATCCAGGTCACAGAGAATTGCCGGCTCTATTCACTGCGTATATGGCGGCATGGTATACAGTTCAATTCTGTTATCGATACCGGGCTCTGTTCAATGTGTTTCTTCACCATGGAACTATAGCCCCTGATGCGGGCGAAACAGCAGCGTCCGCTACGGAAGAGTCAACGCTCCCGGGCTGGAAAGCCCGCCGGGAGCCACTTAAAATTTGCAGCATTTATTATTTCCCGGCTGAGGAGCGCAATGAAAGCTTCCGGCAGGTGCGCTCCTTCCTCAATCCAGGGGGCATGGTGCTCGTCACCACGCCCTGTTACGGCGGGAGCCCCCTGAGCGAGATGCTGTACCTCCGGATCTCCGCATCCTCCGGCTGCGCGCCGCTTCCTGCGGTGAGGGGGATAAAGG